>JBGTDZ010000332.1:0-12406 GCA_041748055.1 Aquaticitalea sp. | reverse complement strand
TTTACTTTAGGGTTTTATAATTACTATCTCAACTATTTTGTAGACGTTACGCACGTCAAGGATCGCAGTTTGCATCCACGTACGGCAGCTGGTGATTGGGTGAGTTCCATATTGTTTGCTATTGTTGCGGCAACCATTGTGCACACTTATTTCATTCAACCTTTTACCATTCCTACGTCTTCTTTGGAAAAAACACTTTTGGTAGGCGATTTTCTATTTGTGAGCAAAATGCATTACGGGCCAAGGATCCCGATGACAACCATTGCTGCGCCCATGGTGCACGATACCATTCCTGTGGCTAAAGTAAAATCGTATTCATCATGGCCAGAATTGCCATATATGCGATTGCCTGGATTTCAAAAAATAAAACGCAATGATATTGTTGTATTCAACTGGCCTGTTGACACCATGTTAGACATGCATCACACCGACAAATATTATTATAAACCAATAGATAAAAAGACGAATTACGTAAAACGATGTGTGGGGCTTCCTGGTGATTCCTTGTTTATAAAAGATGGATATGTGTATATCAATGGAAAACAAAATCACCTGCCAGACAGGGCACGCGTACAGTTTTCCTATGATATCGAATTCAAGGGTCAGTTTTCATCCAATGAAGAAGTTTATAATCTTTTAAACCGATATGATATCACGGATGGCATTGGTTATGATGAAAAAACCAAGACTTATTTTGTTTTTGCAGCTACTGATGATGCCATGAATCGCTTAAAAAATCACCCCAATGTTGCCAATGTTACTGTCCGAAAAGATTCCTTGGGTCAAGCCGCAGGAGGTATTTTTCCAAAAGACCCAGCCTATCCTTGGAACAACGACTTCTTTGGACCATTGTATATTCCAAAAGCAGGTGCTACAATCGATTTGAACCTTGAGGTTTTGCCACTTTATAAGCGGGCCATTACAGAATATGAAGGGCATAAACTATCTGTCAATGGCAATCAAATCAGTATCGATGGAAAGCCCGCAAGTACCTTTACGTTTACCAAAGATTACTATTGGATGATGGGTGACAATCGGCATAACTCACAAGATTCGCGATACTGGGGTTTTGTACCTTTCGACCATGTTGTCGGAAAACCTACCTTTATTTGGATGAGTTGGGACACAAATGGCAAACCGCGTTTAGATAGATTCTTTACAACAGTTGGTGGCAGTGGAAAGCCGGTATCCTACTTAATTCCTGCAATTATTGTTGGGGTCATTTTGTTTGGGTTCAATGCTTGGAGGAAAAAGCGGAAAGCGAACGGATAGATGTTGTGAGTTACACAATTCCACATTATTTGTTGATACAACTAACTTCGCTTTGGCTCCACGACAAACTACTTTACTGCAAACATATTAAAGCTTGAACAGAATTTTAATACATCCTACCTATTTCCCAAGTATTGCAACATTTGTGGCAATTGCGAAGGCCGAAAATGTATTGTTCGAAGTTTGTGACAATTACCAAAAGCAAACCTATAGGAATAGGATGTACATCTACGATGGGAACGGAAAATTGCCATTGACCATTCCTGTGGTCTTTACTCAGAACAACCGACAACTTTTTAAGGACATCAAAATTTCGGAAGATGAAAATTGGCAGGATTTGCATTGGAAATCAATACAATCGGCCTACAGCAGTTCTCCTTTTTTTGAATTTTATGAAACTGATTTTCAATCTTTATTCAAGTCAAAATTTGAATACTTGATGGATTTTAATTTTAAATGTTTGGAAGTTATTTATGATTGCTTGGAGTTGAATTTGGAATTTGAAAAAACAATATTATTCGATAAAAAACCAATGGAGGTAATCGATTATAGATTCTTGACAGATAACCGAAAAGAAAAAAATCAGGATTTTAAACGTTATGTTCAAGTGTTTGATGATAAGCACGGGTTTATTCCCAATTTGAGTATTCTTGATTTAATCTGCAATGAAGGACCCAATGTAATGATCTATTTGGAATCACAAACTATTGATATTTGATGCAATTTCTCATACATTATGGAATCCATTTTTTGTTGCCATTGACTGTTTCGTTGCTATTTTTTAAAACGAATTGGAAAATTGCGTACTTTATAATGATTCTGGGAATGCTTATCGATTTAGATCATTTGTTGGCAACACCAATCTTTGCCGCCAATAGATGCAGTATTAATTTTCATCCGCTCCACTCCTATTATGCAATGGCTGTGTATGTTATTCTTGTTGCTTTTAAAAAAACGCGATTGATTGGTTTGGGACTGTGCATTCATATCGTTGCCGACGCCGTGGATTGTTGGATGATGTGAAACGTATTAAAAACTATTTCACAGAGTTGCACAGAGACACGCGGGGTTGCACAGAGGAATCTTTAAATTTATTAAATTATCAGCTTATACTTTATACTGCAAACCGGGAATGAACACTATTTAATTTTAACCCGACTCATAATCGGATAGTGATCTGAAAGCACTACATCAAAGGTTTTAAAACTGTTGATTTCAAAAGCGTCATCCACCAAAATAAAATCAATGCGAACGGGAAAAAATTTAAAATTATAGGTTCGCCCAAATCCGTTGCCTGCTTCGGCAAAAGCATCCTGCAAGCCACCTTTTATTTCTTTGTAAACATAGGAGTAGGCCGTATTATTAAAATCTCCACAAATGATAATCTTATAAGGACATTGTTTCTTGTGAAGTAAAAAAAGTTCTGTTTGTAACTGCTGCATCGCAAAAGTCTTGCTCACCTGCCTAAATAAATTCTCAATAGGTTCCTTTGTAAGCGCATCACCATTGGCATCAATCTTCATGGATTGCAGATGCAAGTTATAAACCCTGATGGTATCTTTACCTTTGACCATATCAATGAATATGGCATTGTTATAGCTGTCCGGGAATTCAATGGACCCGGAATTAACTATTGGAAATTTTGAGAAAATCGCCTGTCCGTTTTTAACTTTTTCCCCAGAGATGATTTCAAATTTTTCATACCCCGTAAAGTTGATATCTTCATCACGCCGATAATCTTGGATACTTAAAACGTCTGGTTCTTGCTCATTGATGAAATCGACAATTTTTTGATCTATAGTCTCATCTGGGATCCATTTAAACAAATTGAACAGACGAACATTATAATTCATCACCGAAATATCGTTGGATTCGTCCAGATTTTTTGAAGAAGTAAATTTATAAAGAGACAATAAATAGGTATAACCAATCAAAAGAATTACTAACGAGAGCAATAGTTGTTTCTTCAATTTAAAAAGCCAATAAATGACAAAGATGAAATTGAGAAGAATCAACAAAGGAACCGTAAGGCTCAACACAGACAGAAACGCAAACTTTTTTGGTTCTAAAAAAGGCAAGAAATAAGAAAATAACAAAAGAACAGCAGCAATACTATTGAAGAAGAAAACAATTTTATCAAATAGATTGAGTTTCTTCATTGCGCTTATTCTTTTCCGACCTGAAACAAAAATGTTTTTTCCTCTTTGGTCAAACTCTCATAACCACTTTTACTGATTTTGTCCAAGATAAGGTCTATTTGCTTCTGCTTATTAAACTCGTTAAATTCTTTTTTATTATGGCCAGCCACCGTGTTGGATTTCCCTTTGTAAACAGTTTTCAATGGCGAACGTTTTTTGGCTTTGAACAAGCTCTCAATCCAATTCATGAAACGTTCGAAACCAGTTCCAATATCATTGCCTTTAAGAAGTTGGACGGCATAAACATATCCCAAAATACTTCCACCCAAATGAGCAACATTTCCCCCTTGGTTGGTGCTAAAAAGTCCGATAATGTCTATTATTACTACCCCAATTCCCAGATACATCAATTTCACATTCCAAAACACCAATCTCACCTCCGTCCGGGGCATGTAAGCACACAAAAAAATCAATAAGGCCCTCACGCCTGCCGAGGCACCAACGAGTCCGCTAACGGGATTTAAAATGTTCGATGGCACTACATTATAAACCAGCAAAAATGTGAGCCCGCCAAAAATGATTCCCAAAAAGTAAATACTCAATGCCATTCTTGGCCTAAAAAGAATCAATAGGATCCGGGAAACAAAATACAAAACCAACAAATTAAACAAAATATGGAAAAATCCGTAATGGACGAATCCGTAGGTCACAATCGTCCATGGTTTGACCAGAAAGTCAAAGAAATCACTCGGCAACTTCAACCAATTGAGAGTGTCACTCAGTTTAAAAATGGCGTTCAACAAAAGCCCCAACACATAAACAAAAACGTTGATAAGGATGATCCATTCAATTACATTGAGACGCTTCAGTTTATATTGTATGTCTTGTTTGATTGCCATTTAGTTCCAGCGATGTTTATCAAATTCGTTCTTCTTCCAAAACCACATCATGATAAATCCTGTCAATGCACCTCCAACGTGGGCTGCAAATGCTGTGTTATTCGGACTAAAAATAGACTGTCCAGTGATAGCTGAAAATAAATCTAAAGCAATAATCCCGGGAATGAAATATTTTGCTTTTATGGGAATTGGTAGAAATATCAACATCAATTTGGATTCTGGGAACAACATCCCGAACGCCACCAACACACCCATAATGGCTCCAGAAGCACCAACCATTGGCGAAGTGAACACATCAAACATAGTTTGAAGTTCAACACGCTGCAACGCAGTAACGCTTTGACTAACTTGATTAGTGGTCAGTATTTGGTGGATTTCGTTCAAGGACATTCCTGATTCCAACAAGATTCCTTCTGAAGGCAAATACTTAAAATAATAAAAGCTTATCATTATCAAAGCAGCACCCAATCCAGAAAACAGATAAAATATAATGAATTTTTTGGCACCAAATACTTGCTCTACAGCAGTTCCAAACATCCACAGCGCGAACATATTGAAAGCAATGTGCATAATCCCGCCATGCATAAACATGTGAGTTATGAATTGCCAAGGTTGAAATAAATCGTTTTTTGGAAAATAGAGCGCAAACCATTTGTAAAACAAGTCGCCATTTCCAATGGTCAATGTGCCGATAAACATGAGCACATTGATAATTAAAAGATGTTTTACGGTATCGGTAATTCCTCGCATAGTTGATTTTTTATCTAAATTTACATAAATTTTCTGTCCAATTCATCAACATTCAATGTAATGAAGGTGGCTCTGTTGGTTGGTGAAACTAAAGGTTCTTTGCAGGCAAACAAACTGTTAACTAAATGTTCTTGTTCCAGATTGTTCAAAGCTTGTCCTGTTTTGATTGCCAAACTTTTTGACATTGATTTTGCCAAAAGATCCACGGCGCTAAAATGACTGTCTGGTACTTCATGCTCCACATCACTGATCAACTGCTCCAAAATAATAGAAACCTCACTATCTGGAACATTCACGGGCACGCCTGTGACGTCGATTTGTTCATCCTTGAAATTCGAAAATACAAAACCGGTCGCTTCCAAATTCTCTTTCAGTTGTATTAGAATGCTCATCTCAGTTGATGAAAACTGTAACTGTATTGGAAATAATAATTGTTGGCTCACAGCTTCCTTCACTGTCATGCTTCTGAGCAAACCTTCATATAAAATTCGTTGATGCGCTCTATTTTGATCGATCAACAGCATTCCGGATTTTACGGTACTGATTATAAATTTATTATGAAGTTGATAGGTTTTTTGTAACTTATCAATGTTAGATTCATTTTTAAAAATCGAGGTCGTCTGCTCTTCACTTTCAAATTCCACTTGGCTAAAATCCTTTTCTGAACGTGTGCCTTTCGATTCCAAACCCACATATAAACTGTCCCAGTTATTGAAGGTTTGCTTTTTGAAAGCAGTGGTTTGCTTCCCTAAATTTCGTTGTTCCACAAAGGGATTAAAATTGCGATCCACTTCCACAGAAGGGGTCGGAGCGTATTTGTCTTTGTAGCCGTAAGGTGTATCGAGATTGGTATCGTATTCAAAATCCAGAACCGGTGCAATATTAAATTGTCCCAAACTATGCTTAACCGATGAACGTAAAATGGCGTATAAGGTGTGTTCATCATCAAATTTGATTTCCGTTTTCGTTGGATGGATGTTGATATCTATCGACTTTGGATCGACTGTCAAGTTAAGAAAATAAGCCGGCTGGTTGCCGTCCCTGAGCAGTCCATCATAAGCGGAATTGATTGCATGATTGAGATAGGCACTTTTAATAAATCGGTTATTCACAAAAAAGAATTGTTCTGTCCTAGATTTTTTTGAAAATTCGGGTTTACCGACAAATCCCGAAATCTTCAAGACTTCAGTTGTTTCTTCAACGGGTACCAATTTTTCATTGGTTCTTCCCCCAAAAATATTGACAATGCGTTGACGCGTCTTACTCCCGATAGCTATCGGGACTGGCAAGTGAAATACCTCACTTCCATTGTGATACATGGAGAAAGCGATATTTGGATGTGCCAATGCCACACGATGGAATTCGTCGATGATGTGACGTGTCTCTACGGTATTGGACTTTAAAAAATTACGCCGTGCAGGAATATTAAAAAAGAGGTGTTTGACGGATATAGAAGTTCCGACAGGAGTTACAATCACTTCCTGAGAAGTAACGTTACTGCCTTCAATGGTAATTTGTGTGCCCAATTCTTCTTTTTCCTGTTTCGTTTTGAGTTCCACATGTGCAATGGCAGCAATACTGGCAAGTGCCTCTCCTCGGAAGCCTTTGGTATGTAAACTGAACAAATCTTCAGCTGTCCTGATTTTTGAAGTGGCGTGACGTTCAAAACTCAAACGTGCATCCGTAGCGCTCATCCCCTTACCATTATCTATGACCTGCACCAAGGTTTTGCCAGCGTCTTTGATAATCAATTTAACAAAGGTTGCATCGGCATCAATGGCATTTTCCATCAATTCCTTGACCACAGAGGCTGGTCGTTGGACGACTTCACCTGCAGCAATTTGGTTGGCAACATGATCTGGTAAGAGTTGAATGATATCTGCCATTAGCCTTTAGGGAGGAATATGGACAAATCGAACTCGATAATCAAAAGAAAAATAAATACTAAAATTCCAACTATAATCAATATTCTCCGATTTGCAGATTTATCAGGCGTGTTTCGATAATCGTCCCATGCATTTTCAAATTTACCTTTGAGGTTTGTGGTTCCAACGGTTTTTCGATACTCATCAAATTTATGCTTGATTGCATACGGATTCTCTTCACCATTGAGAAACCGTGGCTTGTAACTGAATTTTTTATTGGTGCGTGTCTTGAGTATTCCCATGAGTCCTAATTTTTATAGTTATCCAAAACATACAAAAGCGCAATTACCGTACCCAAAATAAGAATCAAAACAAGCAAAGTTGAAGATGCTTTGCCTTGATGTCTGGATAGATGTTTGGAGGCTAGACGTTTCGATTCCAACTGCTCCAAGATTTGGCTCTCTTGTTCCTTTAAATGTCTCGGGATATAATTGAACCGTTTGTTTTTGTTTTGTTTGAATAAAGCCACTATTAAAAACTTACCTGCTAATCTTCAAATGTACTGAAAATGGAAGGGAAAAAATACTTTTGACTTCCAAAAAAATGTTAACAAGCAAGAAGTATAAAGATGTAGTTCTTATCTGGAAGTTTTAGAAGTGCCAGCGACTGAAGACCGCCTACCTAACTAAGCATTCTTTCGGAGTTCGGCCATTTTAATCGCCGTAACAGCCGCTTCAATTCCTTTGTTGCCATGCAAACCTCCCGAACGGTCGATTGCCTGTTGCATAGTATTGTCAGTCAACACACAGAAAATGACAGGTATGTCATGCAGGACATTTAAATCTTTTATGCCTTGTGAAACAGCCTCACAGACAAAATCGAAATGTTTGGTATCGCCCTGTATGACGCTTCCAATAGCAATCACTGCATCCACTTTTTGTTCCTGCATTAATTTACTTCCAAAAATCAATTCAAAACTCCCCGGAACGTGCCAACTGATAATATTTTTTTCAAGGACGCCATGATCCAAAAGCGTTTCATATGAGCCTTTAAAAAGGTTGTCTGTGATAGATGCATTCCATTCTGAAACAACAATCCCAAATCGAAATCGCTTCGCATTTGGGATTGTTGCTTTATCATATGACGATAAATTTTGATTTTTTGTTGCCATTTTACATGCTGCCTTCCGCTTTTCCTATAAAGACATCAATGGTGCCCGCTTGTTCGGAAGTTGGGAAATCTTCTTTGATTTTTTTATAATGTTCCAAAGCCTTGTTTGCTTTGCCCAATTTCATGGCAACATTCGCAGCTTTGAACAAATACATGGGTGTTGTGTAATCGTTGGTATTCATTTTGGCAGCTTCTTCATAGTATTCTAAAGCATCCTCTGGCTGGTTCAATTGCATAAAGGCATCTCCAATACCACCTTTTGCAATAGGACCTAACATGGCATCGTCACTTGAAAAATCGCCCAAATATTTTACAGCATTTCGATAATCCTTAAGATTCAAATAGGCCATGCCTGCATAATAATTTGCAAGATTGGCGGCGGGTGTACCACTGTATTCATTCGCAATATCCAACATTCCAAATTTACCTCCTCCACCATTTAAGGCCAAAGTATAAAGTGAATCTTTCGCAGTACCATTGACCGCTTGGTCAAAATACTGTTGTGCCTGGAACATTTCGTTCATAGCTTCAGCAGCTTTTGGCTCTGCCACAAATTTGTTATAACCTAAATAACCTAATACCAAAACAGCAATGGCTCCAATGGCAATAAGAATATATTTTTGATTTTTAACAGCCCATTCCTCAGTTTTGGTTGCCGAATCGTCAAGCGTATTGAATACTTCAGCAGTTGTAGAGTTTTGCTCTATTGCCTCAGTTTTTTCTTCTTTTGTTTTTGGCTTGTGACCCTTCTTCTTATAAGTTGCCATGTGTTCGCTATTTGTGCGCCGCAAAAATAAAATTTTTATTGGTATTTAAAAGGTAAATTATTTGTTATTTTTCAATAATTTGCACATCCTTTCGCTTAAAGGTCACATCAATATCTGCATTACTTGTATTTCCTATGGTTTTAAATACGCTTTCACTTGTCAATTATAAAAATTTTGAAAGCCAAACCTTTACTTTCGATAACAAAATCAACTGTTTTGTTGGCGCAAACGGTGTGGGAAAAACTAATGTTCTGGATGCTATTTACCACTTGGCTTTTGGTAAGAGTTACTTTAATCCTATTGCGACCCAAAACATCAAACATGATGAAGAGTTTTTTGTCATAGACGGTGTTTTTGAAAAGGAAGATCGCACTGAGAAAATAGTGGTATCACTAAAAAAAGGACTGAAAAAGCTTATCAAACGCAATGGTAAGGCCTATGAAAAATTCAGCGACCATATTGGTTTTATACCTTTGGTCATCATCTCACCAGCCGATAGGGACTTGATAATTGAAGGGAGCGAAACCAGGCGTAAGTTTGTGGACAGCGTCATTTCACAAAGCGATAAACTGTATCTTCAAAACCTCATCAATTATAACAAAGTGCTGATGCAGCGCAACGCTTTATTAAAATATTTTGCGCTCAACAATACGTTCAATGCCCAGACACTCCAAGTTTATAATGAGCAATTGCATACTTATGGCACCGAACTGTTTAAGACCAGGAATGCATTTTTGGAAACCTTTATTCCTATTTTTAAATCGAGATACAACGCCATTAGCAATCATAAAGAAGAGGTCAATCTCAGTTATAAAAGTGATTTATTTGATGGAGAATTAAATCAATTGCTAAAAGAAAACCTCAACAAAGACAAAGCTTTGCATTACACAAGTGTCGGTATACATAAAGACGATCTTAATTTTGAAATAGAGTCCTTCCCAATCAAAAAATTCGGAAGCCAAGGCCAGCAAAAATCCTTTCTAGTGGCTTTAAAACTTGCCCAGTTTGATTTCACTAAAGAGAAAAGTGGTGTTTCCCCAATTTTGCTTTTGGACGATATTTTTGATAAATTAGATGAAAACCGTGTGGCACAAATCATCGAGTTGGTTGACAACGAAAATTTTGGGCAATTGTTCATAAGCGATACCCATGCGGAACGAACGGAAGAAGTGGTAAAGCAGATTCATCAGTCGTATAAGATATTTAAACTTTGATTAAATAGATAATAGAATATAGAGAATAGATAAAAAATTTCTATAATCTATTCTCTCTTATCTTTTATCTCTTCAAAAAATAGCTAAAATGAAAAAAATGATTTTCTTATTAGTTTTGATAGCCTTATTTAGTTGTAGCGATCAGCCCGAAGACTATATCGAACATTTGAATGGTTATTGGGAAATTGACGAAGTCATCCTTCCGGATGGATCAAAACGTGATTATAATTTCAATGAGACCATTGATTTTTTAAGTATTAATGACAGCATGACAGGCTTCAGAAAAAAACTGAAACCCAACTTTGATGGCAGTTTTTCAACCTCAGATGATGCCGAAGCATTGAAAGTAATTGTTGAAAATGATAGTTTGAATATGTATTACAAAACACCATATGCCGAATGGAAGGAATCAGTTTTGGGTGCGACTGATAGAAGGCTCATTATTTTAAACCAGGACAAATTTCGTTACATATACAAACGATATAAACCTATCTTTAATGAATGACTAAATATCAAATTCAAAATCAGTAAATTATAAATCGTAATTTAAAATGGCAAAACGCAACAACGACAATTTACCAATAAGTGATATCATAAAGGAATTTGTGAATGTCAACCATCTGCAGAGTGGATTGGATAAGGTAAATGTCCAGGAAGCCTGGGCGCAAATGATGGGAAATGGCGTCAACAATTACACCACAGCAGTGCAGTTGGAACGAGATACCCTTTATGTGCAGTTAAGTAGTAGTGTACTTCGCGAAGAGTTGAGTTACGGCAAGGAGAAGATTATCTCCATGTTGAATGAATCCATAGGCAAGGAGCTCATAAAAAAACTTGTGTTGCGCTAAAAACCCCATATACTAAAAAAGGTTACACTTAGGAACTAAAAAATCATTTATATTCGGTATTTTCATTACTTCAACATTTCCGATTTTTATAAAATTTGAAACACATAAGTAAAACCGTTTGGATTCTATCAATCATCAGCTTGTTTACCGATACGGCAAGTGAAATGTTGTATCCCATCATGCCCATTTATCTTAAAAGCATAGGATTTTCCATCGTGCTAATAGGGATTTTGGAGGGTATCGCGGAAGCTACCGCAGGACTAAGCAAGGGTTATTTTGGCAAGCGAAGTGATACTAGTGGCAAACGAGTTCCATTTGTTCAGTTGGGCTATGCATTCAGTGCCATCTCCAAACCTATGATGGCTATCTTTATCTTTCCTCTTTGGATATTTTTTGCTCGTACTATTGACCGCCTTGGTAAGGGCATTCGAACAGGTGCCAGAGACGCTTTGTTGTCAGATGAAGCCACACCTAAGACAAAAGCAAAAGTATTTGGATTTCATCGCTCCATGGATACTTTGGGAGCCGTATTGGGGCCGTCCCTGGCACTAATTTATTTATATCACTATCCTGAAGACTATAAAACCTTGTTTTTTATTGCCTTTATCCCTGGTTTGTTGGCAATCGCAGCCTCTTTCCTATTGAAGGACAATAAAATCAAAGTAGCAGAACAAAAAAAAAGAACCTCTTTCTTTTCATTCTTGAAATATTGGAAACAAAGTCCTGTTGCTTACCGCAAATTGGTCATTGGCCTATTGGCTTTTACCCTGATCAACAGCTCGGATGTATTCTTGTTGCTGAAAGCCAAAGATTCCGGTTTAGACGATGTTACGGTTATAGGAGTGTATATATTTTACAATTTGATTTATGTCATCTTTGCTTTTCCTATTGGCATATTGGCAGATAAAATTGGACTTAAAAAAATATTTATTTTCGGATTGATACTATTTTCCATTGTTTATTTCGGAATGGCAGGGAACAACAATATCTATATATTCGTAGTTTTATTTTTCCTATATGGAATCTATGCAGCCGCTACTGAAGGGATTTCTAAAGCATGGATAAGTAACATTTCTGATAAAAAGGATGTTGCAACCGCCATTGGAACTTACTCCGCATTTCAAAGTTTGTGTACTATGATGGCAAGTGTTCTTGCAGGCATAATTTGGTATCAATTTGGGTCTTCTATTGTATTTATACTTTCAGGGTTGTTGACATTGGGAATTGTTGTTTACTTCTTATTTAGTGTAAAGAGTACGATGTCAATTGAGTAGAAATTTTACTTTTTTAAAAATTCATAAAATAATTTAACAAAATAATATGCAGTTAAATTTTATGGCATTATATTTGTCTTAACAGTTATATAATTAATTTAATATTTATTACAATGAGTAAAGGAACAGTTAAGTTTTTCAATGATGCCAAAGGATTTGGTTTTATTGTTGAAGATGGTTCAAAAAAAGAACATTTTGTGCACATCTCT
>JBGTDZ010000331.1:0-4253 GCA_041748055.1 Aquaticitalea sp. | reverse complement strand
GTTCTTTTAATGAGACCTACGTTGTTCAAAACACGGTTTGCACTGCCAGTATATGAGATGTTTCCTTCAACGCCTTGCATATCAATGACGCCAGAAGCCAGATTGTTAAAAACGCCATCTGTGATGTTGAAATCCCCTCCGTCAAGAATATTGAAATCTCCCTCATTGTTCAATGTGGTCATACCAATAATCGATTTGGTGCTTCCTGTTGAAAGAAAAATCAGGTTCTTGTTCACAAGGGTGCCTCCGCCTGTAAGATTTCCTGAAGACCAACTCACGCCACTACTTCCCGTAAAATTAAACGTTGCTGATGCAGCTACAGATACATTGCCAGTCCATGATAAATCACCATTTAGTGCACCTGTCAACATTCCTGAAACGTTGGTTGGCGCTGACCATTGTAAAACACTTCCAGTGGACACATTGTAAATGCCTGCGTTCAGGTTTTTGTCAAGAAAATCAAAAATCAGATTGCCATTTGACACTGTGATTGTGCCACCAGTGTTGTTCAAGATGGTTTGGATTCTTGCATTCCCTGCCGTTGTTCTTTTAATGAGACCTGTATTGTTCAGGATACGGCTTGCACTGCCTGTATATGAAATGTTGCCTTCCTCTCCTCGCATATCAATAACCCCGGTAACTAGATTATTGAAAACACCATCTGTAATATTAAAGTCTCCACCGTCAAGCATATTGAAATTTCCCATATTGTTAAAAGTGGTCACACCAACAATGGATTTCGTATTTCCTGAAGACAAATTAAAAGTACCATTGTTTGTAAACGTTCCTCCTCCTGTAAGAGAGCCTGCCGTCCAGGCACAAGTAACATTCGCAGCCATGGACGACGCGTTAAGAAAACTTAAAGTGTTCGACATATTAAACGTTGAATTGCCTTGAACAACAATCGATTTTGTAGTTCCCGCAATGTTCAAATTGACCGTGAAGCCTGTGGGAATAATAACGTCATTGGATGCTGTCGGCACCGCATTTAAACTCCAATTGGCGACATTGCTCCAATTGTTGTCGGCTGAACCCGTCCAGGTATTGGTTTGGGCATTCATCGTTAGGTGCGAGGCACATAACAATGCAAAGATTAGTAATAGTTGTCTCATGATTAATAGCGTTTTAAGAGATTATAACTTTACATCGAAAGGGTTTGGAGATGTGAGCAAAAAAAATGAATAAAATTTGCAGTTTGAATTTTTAAGAGACACTGAAACAGTGTTTTATTTCAATTTTATATAAATAGTAAAAATAAATTATGTTAGATGTGTATCTTTATGTAATCAATGAACAATCCCCTACTATGAAACTACATAGGCTATACACGCTATACTTCCTTGTTTCCATAATGGCTTGCCAAAGTCAAAATATCCCTGAAAAAATCGCAGAATCTCCCGAGGTCAAAATTCGCTTTGGCGTTTCTGGAAAAAAGGTCACGGTCTACACAACGGCGAGTGAAACAAATTTGAGACTGACCCAAACCCACAATTTGGTATTTGCGAGTGCCGAGCAGCCCAAGGAAACCGAAATTTCCGTATTTGTAGACCCCAATAAATCCTTCCAAACCTTTATAGGAATTGGTGGCGCCATTACCGATGCGAGTGCCCAAATTTTTGCAACCTTGGATGCGGAAAGACAGCAAGAACTTTTAGATGCCTATTATTCGGTTGAGAAAGGCATCGGATATTCCTTGCTCAGGACCACCATTCACAGTTCAGATTTCGGAACCGAAAGCTACACCTATATCAAGGAAGGCGATTCGGCACTGAATTCATTCTCAATTGAGCACGACCGGAAATTCCGTATTCCAATGATAAAACGCGCCACCGAAACCGCGGGAGGGGCACTGTTACTCTATGCAGCACCGTGGAGCCCACCAGCCTTTATGAAAAGTAACAAGGACATGTTGAAAGGTGGAACCCTTTTACCGGAATTTTATCAGTCGTGGGCCAATTATTACGCCAAATTTATAAAAGCCTATGAGCAGGAAGGCCTGCCAATCTGGGGGACCTCCATACAAAACGAACCCATGGCCACACAAACTTGGGAATCCTGCATCTACACCGCTGAGAACGAGCGCGATTTTATCAAAAACTATCTGGGGCCAACGTTGGAAAGAGAGGGCCTGGGGGACAAAAACATCATCGTTTGGGACCATAACAGGGATTTGATGACCCAAAGGGCAAACATCATCTATTCAGATCCTGAGGCTGCAAAATATGTATGGGGAATGGGATTTCATTGGTATGAAACCTGGGCGGGTGGCACCCCCTTGTTCGACAACGTCAAAGCGGTCAACGAAGCCTATCCCGATAAAAAATTGTTGTTCACCGAAGGCTGTGTCGAAAAATTTGATGCGGCCAAATATCAGTTTTGGCCAAATGCCGAACGCTATGGCAACAGCATGATCAATGATTTTAACAGTGGCACCGTGGGGTGGACCGATTGGAATATTCTTTTAGACCAAAATGGGGGACCCAATCACGTTGGCAATTTCTGTTTCGCACCAATTCATGCCGATACGACCACCGGTGAATTGATCTATACACCTTCCTATTATTATATTGGCCACTTTTCCAAATTCATTCGTCCCGATGCCAAACGCATTGGTACCACCGTGAGCCGAAGTGTGTTATTGAGTACCTCATTTTTAAATACAGATGGCAGGATGGCCACCGTGGTGATGAATAAAACCGATGACCCCATTGACTATAACCTCATTATTGGCACCGATAAAATCACAGTCAAAATTCCAGCACATGCCATGCAAACCCTCACCTATTAATTTGAAAAAACAGGCCACGGCATACTTTGGTGGAACTGATGAATCATTCAAAATCCAATACCTAAATAATGGACTTCTAGAATTTCAATAGCTGTTATGGAAGCTATTTTATTAACACGAACCGGGAGATTTTTTGTTACCCATGCCCCGAAAACCAAATGAAAACACGGTTAATTTGTGGGTGTTATGATAGATGAAAATAGTTGCACAAGAAAAGCTACTTTTTCTTACCTTTAAAAACTTAAACTTATATGGTGACCATTTAAGCTGATGCTAAGCAATCATGTGATAAAAACCAAAGGCTTATAGAATGGAAAGATTGATTGACACTTCCGACATAGTGCCAAGAATTATTCTGGTACACAAAGGGTGAGGCAATCTGAAGGGAAGCTAAGAAGGGGAAAGAAGCGTTAAAAAATAATATAACCGAATTAGGCAACAGGGAGTTGCCTATTATTTATATGAATCCAATAATCTTTAAAATTATGAAAAAAATTACTTTTTTACTTGTTTGCGTAATGACGATGTCTTTCGCTCATGCACAACTTACCTCGGTTGCCATCGTGGGCGACGGTGTAGGTGGATGGCCAGGAAGTGCTGGGAATCCAGGACCTACTGACATCAATCAAATGACCTCTTCCGATGGGATCCATTGGAGTATCGCAAATCTTACTGTCACAGCAGGTGCAGCAAAATTTAGAGGTAACAACGCTTGGGATCTTCCTTACAATTGGGGAGGCACAACTTTCTCATCGGGAACAGCTATTGTTAATGGCGGGGATATTTCCACAACAGCTGGAACTTATAATGTATCATTCAACAGCGACACTTTTGCTTACACATTTGTATTGGTCACTGGGGGTGCTTTGACATCTGTGGCCATTGTTGGCAGCGGTGCAGGAGGCTGGCCCGGCGACGCCGGAAATCCCGGTCCTGTGGATGTACATCAAATGGGCACTGTTGATGGTGTCAATTGGACCCTTAACAACTTAACGCTAACAACCGGAGCGGTCAAATTCCGGGGGAATAATTCCTGGGATGAACCCTATAATTGGGGCGGTACAACATTTCCTTCAGGCACTGGATCTGTGAATGGCCCAGATATTCCCACAACGGCTGGCACTTACAACGTCAGCTTTAACAGCACTACGAATGTCTATGCCTTCGGGTCCGTATTGGGAATTGACGAACAAAATAGTTCCTTTTTTAGACTATATCCAAATCCAACGAACAACGTATGGAATTTTAATTCTTCCACAGTGATTATTCAGAGAATTGAGTTGTATGATATTCTTGGAAAAAACATAATATCTATTACACCAAATAGATTAGAAGCAAACGTAGATGCCTCTAATCTTGCAAAGGGCATATATATTGCTAAAATCATTGCCAATAATAACACAGCAACCGTTAGATTAATTAAGGAATAAACTGATTGCCCATCTTAAAAAGCCCTACTATAACG
>JBGTDZ010000330.1:0-5086 GCA_041748055.1 Aquaticitalea sp. | reverse complement strand
CGCATCGAGATAATTGGTGGTAAAACCAATTTGGTTATTGACCACAATATGAATGGTCCCGCTGGTTTTGTAACCTTCGAGATTTGCCATTTGAATGATTTCATATACAATGCCTTGGCCAGCAATGGCAGCGTCCCCATGAACAATTATTGGCAATACCTGCGATGGATTATCTGGATATTTATCGTCCTGTTTCGCTCTCACAATACCTTCTACAACTGCACCAACAGTTTCCAGATGTGAAGGATTTGGAGCAATATTCAAGTTAATTTTCTTTCCCCCTTTGGTTTCCCTGTCGCTTGTCCAGCCCAAATGGTATTTGACATCGCCATCAAAAATTTCCTGCTCATAATCCTTGCCATCAAATTCACTGAACAAATCCTTTGCTGACTTTCCGAAAATATTGATCAATGTACTTAAACGACCACGGTGTGCCATTCCCATAACGAATTCCTGAACACCATAATCGGCTGCTTTTTCAATCACAGCATCGAGTGCCGGAATTAGGGACTCACCTCCCTCTAAGGAAAAACGTTTTTGTCCGACATATTTTGTATGTAAAAAGCTTTCAAATGCAACGGCTTCATTTAACTTTTTTAGAATGTGCTTTTTTTCTTCAACCTCAAATTTTGGCTGATTGTCATTGATATTAAGTTTACTCTGAATCCATTGGATTTCCTTCGGATTCCGAATGTACATGTACTCAACCCCAATGGACTGGCAATATATTTTTTTAAGATGCTCAATTAAGTTATTTAATTTTTGTGGCCCAAGACCTAAAATTTCACCTGCATTGAAAACCCTATTCAAATCACTTTCTGAAAGTCCAAAGTTTTCATATGAAAGCGTAGGCTCATATTTTCTTCTTTCCCTTACCGGATTTGTTTTCGTGAACAGATGGCCACGATTTCTATATCCATCTATTAATCGCAACACCTGAAATTCCTTTTGCATCTGCTCCGGGATTTCTGGGGTAATATAATTTTCTGCCAAAACAGTATTTAAATCCGAATTTTCACTTCCAAAATCAAACCCCTGAAAAAAGGCTCTCCAACTTGGCTCGACTGAATCTGGATTCTGAATATATTGGTCGTATAAATCCGCAAAAAATGCTGAATGTGCTGCGTTAAGGAAGGAATATTTGTCCATTATAATTTCTGAAACGTTATTATCTTCAAATTTTCCCAAAAATACAACTTTTGGTAAAATTAGAGTTGATTTTAGTATTTTTATATGATATTATGCCTTCTAAAATAAAATGAGTTATGATGTTGCAACGGTTACAAAAAAACATGTTATTTATTGGGTTTTTATTATCTATTTCAACAGTTTCTGTATCACAAACTTTGAGTCCGGATTCCAATGGTTTTTGGGAACAGGTTAGCTTTGGTGGTGGTATTGGGCTGAGTTTTGGGAATGGTTTTTTTAGTGGCACTTTGGCTCCAAGTGCCATTTACGAATTCAATCGGCAATTTGCACTTGGTTTGGGGTTAAATGGAACTTACAATTCTCGAAAGGATTTTTATAAATCCACCATTTTTGGAGGAAGCATTTTAGGCTTGTTCAACCCAATTCAAGAAATTCAACTCTCTGCAGAATTTGAAGAATTGAACGTGCACAGAAATTGGGAAAATGATCTGGATATTGCTGATGAAAACTACTGGTATCCCGCATTGTTTATGGGAGTTGGTTACCGCACCCAGAACATTACTATAGGAATTAGATATGATATACTTTATGATGAAGATAAAAGTATTTATGCTGACCCATTTGTTCCCTTTGTAAGAGTTTATTTTTAAAAGCCCCTATTTTATCTCTCAAAACCTAAGCGAATTTATTTGGGGAAATTACTCTTGTAACTTACCTTCTGCCATTCTCGCTTTAAAATAAGAAAGGTGACATCTTCGGATAATTGCAAAGTGTCATTACCATCCAATTGCCTTACTTTTTCTTCTGGAACGTCAACAATATAAAGCAGATTGAGATAATCCATGAATTTTTCTTGTATGAGTTTGTAGATGGTTTCATGGAGAATCAATTTCAAACTGGTCGGCATGATGTCCTTATCAAATTCTACATTGACATTGGCGAAACGCAAATCCTTGTTGAGTTGCTGAATCAATTTTGGATACAAATCAACTCGATTTGCTTCAGCAATTAATTCGTTGAAAGAAGTTAGCTGTTTCATTTGTGATTTTTCTTACGAAAGAAATTAATACGACAAACATACATTGTTATTAATCCCAAAGTTTTTTGACTGATTTTCCTATACGCTTCGATTCATTAAATCCATTCCAAATTTCTTCAAGATTTTTTTCTTCTCAACCGCAATAGACATTGTTTCCAAAATAGAAAATGCCTTTTGTGTATAATTTTCAATTTCATTTTGGGTGGCATTGGCTGCACCACTTGAAATGAACAATTGTTTGGTTGTTTCTATTTTTTGCGTTGTATCCGACGGATTTATTCCATATAAATGTTCCAATTGTAACCGGTCTTCTTCATTTGAGAATTCCAAGGCTTTCAAATAAAGGTAGGTTTTCTTATTCTCAATAATATCTCCTCCCACTTGCTTTCCAAATGTTTCTGAATCTCCAAAAGCATCCAAATAATCATCTTGCAACTGAAAAGCGATTCCAAGATTTTTTCCAAAATCATAAATTTTATTTTGGTCACTTTCGGAAGCTTTGGCCACGATGGCTCCCATTTTCATTGCAGCACCAACCAAAACCGCGGTTTTGCACTCAATCATGTGTAGATACTCTTCAATGTGAACATCATCGCGAGTTTCAAAATCCATGTCATATTGCTGACCTTCGCAAACTTCCAACGCAGTTTTACTGAATAATTTTGCCAAGGATTGAAAAATTGGGGCCTCGTAATTCTCAAAGAGTTGGTAGGCTAGGATGAGCATTGCATCACCTGACAATATTGCGGTATTGATATTCCATTTTATATGAACTGTATCATTCCCTCTTCTTAAGGGTGCATCGTCCATAATATCATCATGCATCAGCGAGAAATTATGGAAAACCTCAAGGCTCAAAGATGCGTCCAACGCCTTTGTATAATCGCAGCCAAAAATCTCAGCAGTCATCAAAGTCAGGATAGGGCGCAGACGTTTTCCTCCCAAATTGAGAATATAATTAACAGGCAAGTACAAAGATTGAGGTTGTTTTTCAATCTTAAAATGACTTAGAGACTTTAGAAATGCCTCTTGATAAAATTGTATGTTCTGCATAAAGCAAAAATAAGGCAATTGAATTAACTGGACATATTTTAAAACCCAATCATTTGTGAATACTTTTCTGAAAGGATCTTAACTTAAATTTTAACCAAATGTTAAATAATCATTAAAACTTTGGAAACTATTTTTGTTTTTAAAGTTTCCTGTTGTAAATTTGAAACAAATTATGAGAGAACAAATTATACAAAAATCGGCAGAATTGTTTTTGACCCTTGGTTTTAAAAGCGTGACAATGGACGATATCGCCAATGAAATGGGCATTTCAAAAAAAACCATTTATGTCCATTTTGAAAATAAGACCAAATTAGTTGAAGCAACAACTTTAGAAATGTTTGAAATCATTTCGCATGGTATTGAAGGCATCTGTCAATTGAAAAAAAATCCCATTGAGGAAATTTACGACATAAAGAATTTGGTGATGGAGCATTTAAAAGGCGAAAAATCATCGCCTCATTATCAATTGCAAAAATATTATCCAAAGATTTTCAATTCCTTAAAGTCAAAGCAATATTGCGTGATGCAAGAGTGTGTTTCGGATAATTTGAAACGCGGAATAGACCTTGGACTCTACAGGGATACTCTAGAAATTGAATTTGTTGCCAAAATTTACTTTAGCTGTATGATGGCATTGAAAGATAAAGAACTATTCCCTCTTAACAATTTTTCCATGCAGAGCCTGATGAACCTTTATCTCGAATATCATTTAAGAGGCATTTGTACACCAGAAGGCCTTGTAAATCTTTCAGAAATCATCGCTAATCAATCAAACCAATGACCAGAAATCTAACATTATTAATTAGTATCCTGTTCCCGATTTTTGGGTTTTCACAAGAAATACCCACGAACTTGAGTTTACAGGAAGCCATTACTTTTGCACTCGAAAATAATCGTACAGCAATCAATGCTGGTCGAGATATCGATGCCGCAAAACAACAAAAATGGGAGACAACCGCATCTGGACTGCCACAAATAAGTGCATCTGCCGATTATCAAAACTTTTTAAAACAGCAAGTGCAAGTAATTCCTGCCGAGTTTTTTGGTGGAAATCCTGGTGAATTTGCTGAAGTTATCTTTGGCACTAAACAGAGCGTTATTGCCACAGCCACTTTGCGCCAGAAATTATTTGATGGCTCATACATTGTAGGCCTGCAAGCAGCAAAAGTGTTTTTAGACATTTCAAAAAACGCGAAAATCAAAACTGATTTGGAAGTTCGTAAGTCAGTTATCAATGCTTACGGAAATGTCCTCCTGGCAGAGGAAAGTGTTCAAATACTTCAAAGAAATCTTGATGTACTTCAAAAAAATCTATCTGAAACCCAAAAGATTTTCGAAAATGGATTGGCAGAAGAAGAAAGTGTTGAACAATTGCAAATCACGGCCACTGGCGTTGAAAGTAGTTTGAACAATGTACAGCGTCTAAAGACTTTGGCCTATCAAATGTTGAATATCAACATGGGAATCGATGTCAATCACAACACTGTCTTAAAGGATAATCTTGAGAGTTTAACGAAGGAAAATATTTCCCTGAGTTTATTGGACACTGATATCAATGTCGAAAATACAATTGACTACCAAATTGCTAAAAATGATACAGAGGCAAAATCCTTGATGGTAAAACTTGAAAAAAGTAAAGCACTACCAACCTTGAATGCTTTTCTTAATGGAGGCTACACTGGTTACAGCGATGAATTAACTTTTGTTGACAAAGAACAACGATGGTTTGGTTCTTCATTGTTTGGCGTTTCGTTAGACATTCCAATATTCAGTTCTGGAATGCGAAGTGCGGCCACACAACGTGCAAAAATTAACCTCGAAAAATCGGAAACCGATTTAATAGAG
>JBGTDZ010000329.1:0-3218 GCA_041748055.1 Aquaticitalea sp. | reverse complement strand
AAAAGATGGCTCATTTATCGTGGCCAAGTTTGTGGAAGATATCCATGATGTAAAAAATGGCCGCACCTATATTGTGCTGACCAAGGAAGATGGGTTGGCGTATAAACGTGTCTATAATTTGATTGAAGAGAAGCACACTTTCATGTTGAGCAGTGACAATAAATCGTACCAACCTTATGAAGTGCCAATTGAAAATGTGTTGGAACTTTGGGAATTTACGTGTTGCATCAACACCCAGGAATATGATGAAAAGGAGCTTAAAATGAGCAGTATCATGGCGATGTTCCAAGAATTGAAAGTGGAATTGGAAGCCGTTCAAAAAATCGCTTAATGGCCAAAAGCACACCGACATATACCATTATTGATGTTGAAACCACAGGCCGTGGCAACAGGATTACAGAAATCTCCATTTTTAAATATGATGGCCAAAAAGTTGTGGATGAGTTCACGTCGCTTGTCAATCCTGAAGCCCTGATTCCAGATTATATCACCGCATTGACTGGTATTGACAATGCGATGGTTGCGAATGCACCCACATTTAAGGAAATTTCAGAACAGGTTCTCGCCATTACAGAAAACAGCATTTTTGTCGCCCACAATGTCAATTTTGATTACAATGTGATTCGAAATGAATTCAAGGCGATTGATATCGATTTTAGACGAAAAAAATTATGTACGGTAAGGCTCTCTCGTACTTTGTTTCCAGGATTACGCTCATATAGTTTGGGGAAATTGTGCCATTCAATGAACATTGATCTGGTCGATAGACATAGAGCGCGTGGCGATGCCGAAGCGACCACCACATTATTTCAAAAGATACTTGGGCATGCCAAATCACATACAGCAATTACCTCATTTTTAAAGAAAACCTCCAAGGAAGCCACCTTGCCACCACATTTGGAAAGTCAAGTATTTAATGATATTCCAAACTCGCCAGGCATTTATTATTTTAAGAACAAAAGAGGAAAAATAATCTATGTTGGGAAAGCCATCAACCTTAAAAAACGGGTATTGGGACATTTCTATAACAAATCAGAGAAAGAGCTCAATCTATGCAGGGAAACGGCCGATGTAGACTTTGAATTGTCCGGGAGCGACCTCATCGCACGACTGATGGAAGATGCGGCCATCAAGCATCACTATCCCATATATAATCAAGCGGCGAAACGCACACCGAAACCGTATGCGATTTTCAGTTATGAAGACCGTGGTGGTGTCATGCACTTGGCGTTTAACACGCTCAAAGCAACGCCAAAACCATTACAGATTTTCCATAATATCCGCGACTGCCGACTTTATTTGGAACAACTTTGTGAGCAGTTTGAACTGTGCCCGAAATATTGTCATTTACAAGAAAACGTTTGGACCTGTTCCCATTACAAACTAAACACTTGCAAAGGTATCTGTAAAGGTGAAGAAACAGCGACGTCATACAATGAGCGTGTACAATTCGCCATTGAACTTATTACAAATTCCAACCAAAATATTGTTCTGAAAGAAAAAGGTCGCCACACCCAAGAAGAAGCTTTTGTGATGATTAAAAGCGGCACCTATTGTGGTTATGGGTTTGTGGATATTGACCAACAAATTACAAATCCCGATGATTTGGAAACTTTTCTTATCCCACAGAAAGATACTATCGATGTTCAGGGCATTTTGAGATTGGCATTGATAAATCATCAACATCAGTTTCAAATATCAGGAGATTAGATTTCCCCACTTTCGAACTTCAACAATGAACCATATAAAATGGAAATGCTGACATTTTATCTATCAGGTCAATTTTAATTGTTTATGAGCCAATCTGCCTTTTGAAATTGATCTAATTTAGAAAATCATAAAATAGCGCTCCAGCTTTTTTCAGGACGCATTGAATGACAAACACTAAAAATACTATTATGGCAGAAATTAAAATTGAAAAGAAAAAGCCAATATGGCCTTGGATATTGCTCATCATTATTATATTGGCCATTATTGCCTATTTCGTTTATAACAACAGTGAAATCGACGATTTTGCCGACGATGTTAATACCGAAGAAAATGATCTAATAGATGATGATTTAGAGGATGATAACAATGACAGCATCACTTATGAAGGTGCGGCCGATTTAAAACAAACTTCCAACAAGCTTACAACGGCAAACATTGAAAAACAAAAAAGCGAACTTCAGGCATTCTTTAGGAAGTCCAATGAAGTAATTAACAAAATGAACTCATAAAATTTAATTATCATGACAGAACATAAAAAACATCTTTATTATATGAACGAACTTTCTGAATATAAAATTACAGATGGTTACCCAGACATAAGGGGCTGGGATGTGAAAGATTTCAACAACCGTGTCATCGGAAAGGTGGATAACTTATTGGTCAATAAAGACGCAGAACGCGTCGTTTATCTCGATGTAGAAGTTGACAAGACCATTATTGATACAAAACACGATCCTTACGGCAGACCAAGTCATGTAGAAGTACGTGAATTTGTAAATAAAGATGGTGAAAACCACATTATTGTTCCCATTGGCTTGGTGGATCTCAATGAAGATTCAAAATATGTCTATACCGATATTATAGATCATGAAACCTTTTCAGAAACCAAACGGTTCCGTAAAGGTGATAATGTAAATCGAGAATACGAAGTGCAGGTTTTGGATTCTTATGAAAGAAAATCGCACTCTAAATTTGATGATAACGATGACTTTTACTCGGGAAAAAGGGAGAACTCTAATAATAAGGATATTAGTGAATCAAGAATAAGACAGATTGTTCGCGAGGAGATCAAAGAATTTCATAATAACATGGAAGACAGAAACATGGAAAACGGAAAAATGGGAGATAGACACTTGGAAAGCAAATACATGGAAGACAGAAACACTGACCGACGCTATTCCAACAATATGGATGATGCCGTGATATTGACAGATGAAGAATTGAACCTTGAAAGAAGAAGACGCAATGACGATGTCAATGACGATGATCGCTTTTACGAACGACGAGAGTTTGATGACAAAAGATTTAGAAATCGTACTCCCGGACTATAAATACACAAAAAGGCTTCAACAATGTTGAAGCCTTTTGTACTCAAGGCGGGAATCGAACCCGCACTCCGAAGAACTGGATTTTGAATCCAGCGTAATTGATATCAAATTTCATTAACTATACTTATAATCAATTGATTAACAAATATTTAATTTTATTAAATATCATTTGATATCATC
>JBGTDZ010000328.1:0-15176 GCA_041748055.1 Aquaticitalea sp. | reverse complement strand
GTTTCCTCATTTAGTTTTCCTTCAACTTCCCTAAAATATTTGTCTGAATCTTTTCCTTTGATATTGAACATTTTCATGGCAATAGGCTTTACAAGGGCCAAATCGGATGCGATACTTTGGGCAACTCCAGGATATTGGATTTTCACAGCGAGCTTTTTCCCATTTTTTTCTGCCATATGGACTTGACCTATGCTGGCAGCGTTTACTGAAATTGAGTTGAAGGAGTCAAATAGTTCATTTGGCAATTTGCCAAAATAGTTTTTAAAGGTTTTCAGGACCAAGGGTGGAGATAATGGTGGAACAGAAAACTGAGCCAAGGAAAATTTCTCTACATACGCTTGCGGCATGATACTTTTTTCCATGCTCAACATTTGAGCAACTTTTAATGCACTGCCCTTGAGTTGTTTGAGGCTATCATAAATGTCTTCTGCGTTGTTTTCATTAAGTTTGGCACGAGCGACGTCTTCCGTTTTGGTCAACTTATCACCATAATATTTGAGATAGTTGACGCCAACTTTTGCACCAGTGGAAACTAATTTTGAGGCACGATGTATTTTTGATATTGGAATACTGTCAATTGTTTTCATTTAGGAATTTTAGTTCATATGTATTTTTTCCCTGAAAATGAATTTTCCAAAGTCAATAATACTTTTTAATGGGGCAATATTTAAAACATCAAAACTCGTGTTCACAGATTTTTCGATAAAAATATCTGTCTTTTCGAATGATGCTGATGTGTCATCCATCCAGAATTTCATGGTCAATAACAATTGTAACCATGTGGATTCCTGTAATGCACGTTGTTGAATTTTGTCGATTTGTTCTTGTTTAATATCAAGCATTTCAATATCCAAACTGTCAATGTATAGGGTAAAGCTTTTTTTCAACTCAGACAAGAGTTGTAGCCCCTTCATGCTATTTTTATGCTTATGTAATGCATAAAGGATATAACTTCTGTTGGCCGTCAAATTTTCGAAAAAGGTGAAATAGAAACTCAATAGTTTATTTCGAGCATCGAAGGATTGATAATCTGCACTCGTGTGTAAAGCTTTGAGGGTATTGTCGAAAAATAATTTGAATACCTGTTTTTCAATCGCTTCAAACGAACCAAAAAACTGATAGAACTTGGATTCTTCAAAGTTGTTTGTTTTTGCGAAAATGTAAACTGATTTGGGTTGTTCGTTGTGTTCAAGGACATAATCCATATACAATGCGATGATGTCCGATTCTGATATTATTTTCTTTTTTGCCATGACTTAAGATTGTTAGGGTAAAGATATGAAATGTTTAACCTTTATAAATATAGATTAAACAAAGTTTAACATAGTAAGAAACTGTGATGTTGTCAATCATAAATTTTTGGTTCACTATGATTGTGTTTTGAACAATACAACAAGGGAAATTTTCAAACATTCAAACCAACTTGTGTAATGATTACCATAGTGAACGGATCTTTAGCTTAATTATAGCCGTATTGTTCTAATTTAGTGTTTCGTTAACAATTGAAGATTTAAAAAATCCGTAATTTTAACATCAACATTAATAACTTTATTAAAATCAATTATTATGAAAAAAATTATGCTTTTAGTCGCAATTTTTGCGACTTCATCAATTGGCTATGCCCAACTACAAACACCGGCGCCAAGCCCGTATCAAAAAGTCGAACAGACAGTAGGCCTTACGGATGTGACGTTAGAATATTCCCGTCCCAACATGAGAGGAAGAACTATTTTTGGAGATTTGGTACCTTACGATAAATTATGGCGAACTGGCGCAAATGCGAGAACAAAAATTACGTTTAGCAATGATGTTATTGTTGGCGGAACAACTTTAAAAGCTGGTAGTTACGCGGTTTTGACCAAACCAGGTGAAAAATATTGGGACGTTTATTTCTATACAGATGCTGATGGAGGAGGCGTGCCTGAACCATGGGATGAAAGTAGAGTGGCTGCCAAGGTCAATGCTGAAGTATACCCGTTACCAATGCAAATAGAAACGTTTACCATAACCTTTGATGACTTAACCAGCAATTCGGCTGTGTTAGGAATTTTATGGTCCAATGTATATGTAGGTGTAAAAATTGATGTGCCAACAGATAAAGCGGTTTCGGCTGCAATTGACAAAATGATGAAAGGACCAGGAGCTGGCGATTACTATGCTGCTGCCTCTTATTACATGCAAGAGGGAAAAGATATCAATCAGGCAAAGACTTGGATTGATAAAGCCATGAGCATGTCAGAAAAACCAGCGTTTTGGCAATTGAGACAACAATCCCTTATTTATGCAAAAGCCGGAGATAAAAAAGGCGCGATTGAAATTGCCAAAAAATCCTTGGCCGCATCAGAAGCTGCCGGCAATGCCGATTATGTAAAAATGAATAAAGACTCCTTAAAAGAGTGGGGAGCGATGTAATTTGCATACTCTGACACATAAAAAAACCTCGAAGTACATTTGCTTCGAGGTTTTTTATTTATTCATTTTCTTCGAGAAAGAAAATGGCTTCCACAGGTTTATCAAATAACTTTGCAATTTTTAATGCCAATACTGTTGATGGAACATATTTGTTTTTTTCCATGGCGTTAATGGATTGCCTACTGACACCAATTTTGTCTGCTAAATCAGCTTGTGTCAAATCATGAATGGCACGCTCTACTTTTAAATTATTCGTCATGGCTTTGCGATTTATGTTTAAGAAAATTAAATCGAAAGACAAAGAATACTAGAGGAGTAAACATGTTGAAAATCATAATATTCAAAAAAGTCATATCATAAATGAAGATAATGGTAAAAATCAAAACAAGATAATTGAAAATGATAGCCCATACCAAAGAATCTGTGCGCAATTTGTAAATGAATTCATCTTCAATTTTTTCTTTACTGAAGCCTACAATTAATCCACCGATAATAATGAACAACGCAGTGATTTCATCAACGATGCTGTTTTCTATAATTTTAAAAAAAGTGACATCTTCATTGTTTAAAATTCCATTGTTGAAAATGGATAAGACCTTTGTGTTTAAAAGTGTGCTTTCGAAACCTGAAAAGACCATAAAAATCCCTGAAATCAAGCCGATGCTAAAAAGTATCCAACCAAGTATTTTATACTTATGTGATAATAAATAATTTGTGTTCATAATAGTTCGATTTTAAATTGATAGTTCAAAAGTAAAGAAAACTTTACATATAGACAAGTATTTTATTCTATTTGTATAATATATTTTACTTTCAAGATTGATTAAGTATGTTTTTGTACTTATTTGATTTAGATTTCCTGGACTTGTTAATACAATTCAATAAAAAACCTCCAGGATATTTAAATCTTTGAGGTTTTGTATTGGTCAAAAAAAAATCGTTAGAAAAGTGCATTTTAGTTCATCTTACATGTAGGTCCAAAATATTCAATATAAGCCACGAATTCACGAATAAATGAGGTTATATGGTTAAGGAAAATATTCGTGTATTCGTGGCCAACGAGATATATAAACTGCATTCAAACATATGGACTTTAAAATCCATAGTGGGTTATTTGTAATGCAATCCTATTAGATTCCTGACTTCATCTAACATCGCAATGAGCGCTCTGCTAAAATCAAAGCTTGCAATGTCGCTTTCTGTTTTTTCGGCTCTCAAAAGTGCATTGAAGTGCAGTATTTCGTAATTGTATCCATTGGTCGTATAACCAAAATCATGTTGCGTTTCTTTTCCTTCGAATAGTAGAGTAACCGTAGTTGGTTCCTGAAATCGGGAGTTGATTTTTACAATCCCTTTTTCGCAATGGAAAATGGCTTCTGTTGGTGTTTTTTCCAACAGGGTAGAATTTAGAAATGCCTTTACACCCTCATTATAATTAAAAATCATACGACAGGACGAATCCGCACCATTCTCAAAAAAAGTAGCCTTTGCCTCTACATCATTTGGAAGTCCCAAAGTCGTTAAAGCCGCAAAGATTGGATAAATCCCAATGTCCAACAAACTTCCGCCTCCCAAGGTTTTATCAAGCACACGTGAACTCATGTCCATTGCAGGCTTGAAACCAAAATCGGCTTCAAGTTTTGTAATGTTACCGAATTTTTTGGATTGTAATTCTTTTAAAGCAAATTGATAATGCGGCAGAAAATAGGTCCATAAGGCTTCCATCAACAGTACATTGTTTGATGTTGCAACCGCAATCATTTCATCGACTTCATCAATGTTCATGGCAAAGGGTTTTTCACACAATACTGCTTTTTTATGGTTGAGGCATAATATGGTATGCTCCTTATGAAAACTGTGTGGGGTTGCAATATAAACGGCATCAATAGCGGGGTCATTGGCCAACGCTTCATAAGAGCCATAAGCTTTGATGGCATTAAATTGTTTAGCAAACGAATTTGCTTTTTCTTGATGTCTTGATGCCACTGCATACAATTGGGCATTTTCCACTGTTGAAAGGTCTTTGGCAAATTTACTGGCGATTTTGCCAAGCCCGATAATTCCCCACTTGATGGTTTTAGGTGCTGACGGATTCATTTGGTTTTAAGGTTATTTGAATTAAAAAGGAAATAAGGATCACCAAGACACAGCCAAATACATTGAGCCATAAGAACGGCATCCATTCGTACCACCATCCAGCAAGAACAATGGCTTGTGTTATTAAGGCCGAGACAAAAACGGCATTGCCTTTAACGAATTTAAAGAAAAATGCCAACAGGAAAATACCAAGCACATTTCCATAGAAAATGGAACCAATTATATTAACCAATTGAATAAGATTATCGGCCAAATAAGCTACACAAGCGATTAAAATAGCTAAGATTCCCCAACCTAGTGTGAACCATTTGGAGGCCTTCAAATAATGTGTTTCATTTTTATTTGGAACCATGCTCCGTTTATATAGATCCATCGTGGTGGTTGATGACAAAGCGTTGAGTTCGCTGGCTGTGCTCGACATGGCTGCACTTAAAATTACCGCCAGCAACAGTCCAATCAAACCCCTGGGCAAATTGTTCAGAATAAAATGTATAAACACATAATCCTTATCATTTGTTTCTACTGGAATATTGGTTTCCACTGAAGCTTTTGTGATGATTGTTTTGGCTTCATCTCTATTGTTTCTATCAGTTTTGTTAATTGCGATAATGCTATTTGCATCATTGTCGCTCTTTGTTTGGATAAAATTATTGATATGTTCTTGTTTTTCTTCTAAAATAGCATCCTGTTTTGCTTGTATGATTTGGTACTCTTCGGCAAAGGAAGATTTCAAGACTACTTCGGTCGCTTCTGGATTGAAATTCACCGGAGAATCGTTAAACTGATAAAAAACAAATACCATCACCCCGACCAAAAGAATAAAAAACTGCATTGGAACTTTCAACAATCCATTGAAAATCAATCCCATTTGCATCTCCTTAACTGATTTGCCTGAAAGGTAACGTTGCACCTGGCTTTGATCGGTTCCGAAATAGGAGAGTGCTAAAAAGCTTCCACCAATGATGCCGCTCCAAAACGTATATCGATTGTCAAAATCAAAGGAAAAATCCAAAATGTTCATTTTGCCGCTTGCTCCGGCAATATCCAAAGCATTGCTAAAAGTGATATTTTCTGGAAGATAGCTGACAATTAAAAAGAAGGCGATAAACATCCCTGTAAAAATAACCGCCATTTGTTGTTTTTGAGTCATGCTCACTGCTTTGGTGCCACCAGAAACGGTGTAGATAATAACCAGAATCCCAATAACAATAATCAACAGATTGAGGTTCCAACCCAAGACAACTGATAGGATGATGGCCGGTGCATAAATGGTAATACCTGCCGAAAGTCCTCTTGAAATCAAAAACAACAGCGCCGTGAGACTTCTTGTTTTTAGGTCGAATCGATTCTCCAGAAATTCATATGCCGTATAGACTTTAAGTCGGTGGTAAAGCGGAATGAACACCATGCAAATGATAATCATGGCAATTGGCAATCCGAAATAAAACTGCACAAAGCCCATTCCGTCGTGAAAGGCTTGACCTGGTGTGGACAAAAATGTGATGGCACTGGCCTGTGTTGCCATGACCGATAAACCAATGGTCCACCATTTGGATTCGTTACCGCCTTTGATATAATCTTCTACGTTTTTGCTGCCCCGGGTTCGCCAAGTGCCATAGCCAACGATGGCTAAAAGAGTTCCAATAAGTACAATCCAATCTAATGTTTGCATAGTTAGACCGATTTCATGAGGATGTAAAATAGGATGATGTAAATGGCGTTGGCAATAAGCACCATTGTGTACATTTTATTCCATTTCATCTCGTTTTTTACATTCATTCTTATTGTTTATATCTGTTTATTGAATTCATGTGAAGATTATTGCATCAATCCGTCAATTTTTTATCTAAAGTAATTTTTTCTTTTCCTAGAGATAACATATTGGCAAACAATCGGTAAGCGCCAGAAACACCTTCCGGAAATTCCCTAAAAAAGCTCAAGCCAGTATAGATAAAATTTCCTTTTCCATATTTTGCCACCAACAGGCTGCCATCTTTTGGCGTCTCACCTTTGTCGTTCATGGAGAGAATTGGAGTGAATTCGCTAGACCATTTATTTGGAAAATAAAGTCCGCGTTCTTGTGTCCAACCTTCAAAATCTTTTTGTGTAATTTTATTCGGATGGTTGAGCAACTCATGATCGGGATTTAAAAAACGGACTTCGGAGTTTTCATCTGTTACCCGATCGCGCGATAATTCAAGTTGATATGGAGACAATTCGTCAATAACGGTTTCTCTGCTTGTGTTGTATTGAACGATTAGATTTCCACCTTCTTTCACATAATCTAGCAATAGGCTTTGCTTGAATTTTAAGGCATCAACGGTATTGTATGCTCTAATTCCAACGACAACGGCATCAAATCGATGAAGATTCACACTTGTAATTTCTTCTGGTTTTAGAATGGCGACATCATATCCAATTTGTTTTAAACTTTCCGGCACAGCATCACCTGCACCTAAAATGTATCCTATGTTTTGGCCTTTCTTTTTAATATCTAAACGAACTACTTTACTTTCACTTGGCAACAACACACTTTGCAGCGGAATGTGTTCATAATTGATTTCTAAAACTTCTTTGGAAAAAGTAGTATTACCAATTACCACTTCTGGTAAAATCAATCCTTCACTTTGCCCTTTGGGCGGAACAACTGTAAAAATAAGTTGTTGCTGTTCTCCTTTATTGACTATTGCAATTTTTTGCTTTTGAGGATACACATTCCAACCTTCGGGATGTGATAGTTGAACAAAACCTTCGATTACATCCATGTTGGCCTTAACCACCACTGAAATGTCCTTGGGTTGGTCATTTTCAAAAATGATAACTTTTTCTGATACTTTTACCGAAACTTCCGGCAGGATTTCGAAAGGTTTGTATACTTCACCTTTTACTTCATCATTGATTTTATAAACAATGGGTTTTGTGTAACTTATCTTGTCGCCATTGATGGTTAAATGGAATGTTGCTGTGATGTCGCGAGGCGTTTCGGGAAGACCGACTAATTTTTGATTGTCAACTTTATACATGCCAAGCGTGCCTTTTTCGTTTAGCCAATAAGGTGTGGAATACGTTGCTTTATCTGAAACCCTATATTCAGTCTCAAAGCGTTGGGATTTGTTTTGTAGAAGTGCTGTGCTTTTAGGAAGGTTCAATCCATTTGAAAATATCACCTCATTTAAAACCATTTCTTGCGGACTTCGATTGATGGCCTCGAGTTTTATGGTGACTTTGCTATTTGGTGTTGCCGAATTGGAACTGGAGATAGCCTCCAGATAAAGTCCGGCGCAAGCGCCAATTACTTTCTTGATATCGTGCAATTTGATGGTTTTCCAGTGTTGATCTTCCAAATTTTGGATCAATTTATATGCTTCCATAAGTTTTGGAATGGATGCTGATGGATGTTTGAAATCGTAATCATCTTCCACATTTTTTAAAAGTTCACCAATGGGCTGACCACCTTTTACGCGATTCCAACTTGTATCAATTCCCTCGAAAACATTGGATTTATCTTTTGGCATATTACCATTGATTAATTCGATATATTCAACTTCATCACCACGACTCCCAGTGTTTCCAAATCCTTGCGATTGGTGCGAACTTCTACTTAAAGCTGCAATTTCGCTATTGGATAAACCTAAGGACGGAAAATAACCTCCAACATTTAGGCTTAATAAATTGGTTTTATCGGCTTGGTCAAATTTTTCCTGACTGCCATAAAACCACCACGACGTGTTAAAAAATTGTCGTTTGGATTGCCAGATTGAGGTGTGTTTTAACTGTTCGGGATATGCTGAAGGTTTTGAAGCCAAATCAAAAGCTTCCATAGCTAACAATGCCGAACTTGTATGGTGCCCATGAGTGCTGCCTGCACTTCTATGGTCAAAACGATTGATGATAATATCGGGTTGAAAAGTGCGAATGGCCCAAACCACATCGCCTAAAACTTCATCTTTATTCCAAATCGCCAAGGTTTCGTCCGGATGTTTTGAAAATCCGAAGTCATTTGCCCTTGTAAATAATTGTTCGCCACCATCGATGCGTCGTGCTGCCAACAATTCCTGTGTGCGAATAATACCAAGTAATTCCCTTAATTCAGAACCTATCAGATTTTGTCCGCCATCACCACGTGTTATCGACAGGTAGGCTGTTCTTGCTTTTAACTCGTTGGCCAGATATGAGATAAGTCGTGTATTCTCATCATCTGGATGGGCCGCAACATAGAGAACCGAACCCAGAGAATTCAGTTTTTTTATAGATTCAAAAATCTCTGAACTGTTAGGCTTTTTTGGTTGCTGTGCTTGGACTGAAAAGCAAAATAAGGAAATTAAGATAAGGGTAGTGTAAGGTTTTATCATCATTTGGTGATTGGCTTTGGTTTCAAATATAAAAAAGAAACCAGCGCAAGAGCTGGATTTAAAGTTTATTTAACTTTGGTTATATTAAATCAGTACCGTCATCAAAAAGCTCATCAATAGCATCTTTTTGAATTAAGGTAACAGCTTTTTGCAACATTAGGTTATTGGGATAAGTAACCAAATCGCCATTATTAAGTCTTAAATGCAACTGAAAGGCACGGATATCTTCAATAATGCCTTCTATGGGAAAATCTTTATCGTGAATTTGAATTTTATCTCCCACTTTATATGGAAACGAAAAAAACATGATCACACCCGAGGTAATATTGCTCAAGATGGACCAAATGGCAAATAAGCCAATACCAATCACTGCAAAAATTGAAGAAAAAATAAGCGTTAAATCTTTTAAATCCGTTCCGAAAATAAATGGTATAATAAGTAAGGCAATAAGAAACAAAGTAACAGACACATAGCGATTCATCAAGTGGATACGAGCCAAGTTGATACCGTTTCTACGAGAAATTTTTGTAATAAGTGCCGTTAATATAAACCGAATGATCAAAAGGAAAACAAGAATAAATCCAGTTGTTATGAGTGCGGTTTGGTACTTTTCAAGAAACATGAAATGAATTTTAAGAAGTTACAAAGATAAACCAGAAATTACATTTAGATCAATTTAATCCAAGAGTTTCGCGTAAGTTTTCATCCACGTTACTGTTCTTTTTCCAATAGGCAGATTTAATGGTTTCCAATTTTGTAGCCTTGGTAGTTAATTGCTGTGATTTTGCGCCAAAACCACTCATAAATGTTTCTTCCCAGCCAATGATATCATAAGGGAATTGCGGATTGAAATTAATGATCAATGTTCTGTCCAATTCCGGATATGAGATGGAATAAGTGTTTGCGGTCAAATTAACATTGGCCGAATACCCTTTTAATGGTACATGTCGCAACCGTAGATATTCAAAAGATGGAATCATGTTAACTTCTCCTGTTGGTAGTGATTTTGGATTGATGCGCAATTGTGCCCAAAGTTCATTTTCCAAAACACTTTTATCCAGACTAAAATCCTCATCAGCTTCGCCCTCAAAATAAGAATGCGAAATGATTTCAAATTTTTCATGATTGTTGAGCTGCGTATACACATGACCGCACCATTCTTGCACAGAACAGGATATTTTTAGCGCATGTTGATTATTGCCGACAGGATAAAAAACACTTTGCATAATGGAATATGGATAGATGCCTGTATTGAAATTTTTGGTGGCATTCAACTTTAAAACAGGGATGTTGCTTTCATTGTTGTTATCAGCTTTCACTTGTTCATCTTTTAAAAAAGGTTCAGTGACAAATATCAACACAGCATTACCTTGTCGCAATTCACCGTATCGCGCCTGTTCTAATTGGTACGAGGTAATTTCAGCTTCATTATTGTACCAATAGGCTTTGAATTCTTTGGTTAATGGTTGGGCATCTGGCAGGATTTCCACGGAAGAATCGTTAATGTCATTTTTTGCAAAGTAAGGGGATTTTTTATTGTTTTCGCAGGATATAAAGAGAATTCCAATAAAAAAGTTTAGCAAGTATTGCCTTTTCATAAAGGTTTGAATTTAGAATAAAAGTACAATCCCATCATAGACTGACCATATCATTTAACGTTTTATAAACAAGATGAGTTGGCAATCCCATAACGTTGAAGTAAGAACCTTCTATCTTGGTGACACCTATGAGTCCGATCCATTCCTGAATTCCGTAAGCGCCAGCTTTATCAAAAGGTTTGAAGTTGCTAACATAATAATTGATTTCTTTTTCAGAAAGCGCCTTAAATGTCACTTTGGTAACCGCATTCACAGTTTTCTGAAAATTATGTGTTGTGAAACAGACTGATGTAATGACCTCGTGGGTAACGTTGCTTAAGGATTTAATCATCTGAATAGCATCGTCGAGATTTTTAGGTTTCCCCAGTGCCTGCTGGTTGTGCCAAACAATCGTGTCGCTGGTGATTAAAATTTCTTCGGATTGAAGCGTGTCCTTAAATGGAATGGCCTTCAGCTGCGCCAAATAATCACTGATTTCAACATGTACCAACCGATTTGGGAATTCTTCAACAACAGGCCTTAACCTAATTTCCGCTTCCAATCCCAAATCCTTAAAAAATTGCTGTCGTCGTGGCGAAGCTGATGCTAGGATGATTTTGTGGTTGTTAAGTTTCTTATTGAGCATTTTTTATTATTTAGTCTCGGTCCATTTTCACTTTAAGACAAACACATACAGCAACAGCGACAACATACCAAATAACATCACTAATTTAAGCATATTGCTGATATGGTGAAATTCCTTTTTGTTTTTAGCACTAAAGGTTTTAATCGATACATACAATAATGGGGCAATGACAAACAAGAGAAAATATCCAACCGCAATGGGTTGTTTATACATATAGGTCATCACATAATAAACGACGCCTATTAATGGCAAAAGCGTCAATGCAAACAATACTTTCGAAGCGCGATCGCGACCGATAGCAATTGGCAAAGTATTCATTCCTGCTTTATGGTCGCCATCAATATCTTCAAGGTCTTTGGCAATTTCCCGTACCAAATTAATGACAAAAGCAAATAAGGCATAATCCAATAAAATCTTGAAGAAAAATAATTGTGTGGGTTGATTTTGAGGTGTGATGGCTGGTAACAATTCAAAGAAACCTAGAATCAGTATGCTCATAGCTACCAAGAGAGAAATGACAATGTTACCGATCAAAAGGGTTTGTTTGAGATAGCTGGCATATACATAAAGCAAGGCAGAAATAATAACAAACAAGGCAAAAAAACCGCTTCTGTCAACCAAATGCGATAAATAAAAACCAATCAAGATGCCAATGACATTAAATGCGATAAACAGATTATAGGCCGTTTTTTCAGATAGTCGTTTTCCTATGATGACTTTGGATGGTCTATTGACCATGTCAGTTTCCACATCATAAATATCGTTGATGATATTTCCCGCAGCAGCCAAGCTAAGTGTCGCAAGTATCAATAAGGAAATCCCAAACCAATCGAACATAATGTCTGCTTCAAAAGGTTCCAATAAGGCATATTTGATGAGCAGTTGCACCAAGGCAATCATGAGGAGGTTTTTCCAGCGAATGAGATTGAGGATGTTCAAGGTGTTTGTTGTTTAGTTGGTTTTTGTTTAGTCGGGTAATTTGGGTTTATTTTCCACTCCCGAAATTTCAGGGCACAAATGTTTTTTGTCTAAAGTCATGTTCAAGTTTAAATAGACGAATACTGCCAACTGAAGTCTTCTCCATAATTCAATCATATTTCGCCCCAAAATCACTGTTCCATTTCCCTTGCACTTTCAAGACTTGTTCAATCACATCTCGCACGCAGCCTTTTCCCCCACTTTTGTGCGACACATATTTTGAAACTGCCTTAATTTCGGGTACGGCATCTTGCGGACAGGTTGGCAATCCGACCAATTTCATCACAGGATAATCCGGAATATCATCTCCCATGTACAGGACATTCTCTGCTTTGATGCCATGGAGTTCAAAATAATGGTTTAATTGTTCGATTTTATTGTGTGCACCAAGATAGATATCAGTAATTCCCAAACCCTTCATCCGTTCACGCACCCCTTCATTGGAACCTCCAGAAATGACACAGATTTTATATCCGGAAAGCAAGGCTGTCTTTAGTGCAAACCCATCTTTGGTATGCATCGTTCGCAACATTTCGCCTGACGTTGTCAAAGAGATGGTGCCATCTGTAAGCACGCCGTCAACGTCAAAAATGAAGGTTGTAATGTGTTCTAAATATTCTTTATAGCTTTTGTCTTCCATGCGTTTTTTGGATAGAGGAGGTTAGGAGTTCGTAAATGGCTTTATGGTGTTCGTTTTCCAATAATTTTAGATGGTTTTTTATTGTGCGTTTGTCATTGCGTTTTGCTGGTCCGGTTTGTGCCATATAAGGGGACAAATCTTGCACTTTTTTTGCGGTTTCTAAAATCAAAGGTTTCAATATATCAAATTCCACACCTTGTGCTTCCGTGATTTCATGTGCCAAACGGTATAGTTGATTGGTAAAATTGTTGACAAAAACAGCAGCCAAATGTAATGCCTTTCTTTGGTCGGTGTTCACTTTATGGCTTTTGCTTCCCAAAGTTGTTGCAAGCGATTTCAATGTTTTTAGGTCACTTTTATCTATGACTTCAATGCAGATGGGAATTTCCTTAAAATTGACCGCGGCATCCTTGCTAAAGGTTTGAAGCGGATAAAATACACCACGTCTGTTTTTTTTGTGTAAATCATAAACCCCTACACTACCTGAGGTATGCACCGTCAGACGATTCTCAAAAGGAAACTGTGATGATAAGTTGGCAATGGCATCATCGCTCACGCCGATGATATAAACATCAGCCACTTTAAGCGAAGCAATATCATCTGTAATATCCACTTCATTTTTATACATTTCAATGGATTCCAAATTCCGATTGAACCATTGTATAATTGTGATGATTTTGGCCTTGCGGAAAGCTTTATACAAATGCATGGCAACATTTCCAGAACCAAGGAGTACAACTGAAATCATTCTGCTAAAATACAGAAGAATTAAGAATTTAGAATTAAGAATGGAGAATTTTTAGCCCAATTGAATCCTATAACCTCAAATGGACAATTCAAATAATACTATCTTTACATTCGATGAAACAGGACATTCAAAACAGGGAAGACATTTATTTAATAGTATCCGAATTCTACAAGAAAATAAGAAAGGATGAAGTATTGTCGCCATTTTTCAATAATGTCATTACAGATTGGGAAGCGCATCTCGATCGGTTGACAACGTTTTGGGAAACAAGTCTGTTCATGACCAAAAAGCTAAATCAGCGTTACGATGGAAATCCTCTCGATGTCCATGTAAAAGTGGATCAAGAAAACAACAACACCATTACAGAACTGCATTTTGGATTGTGGTTAAACCTCTGGTATCAAACCCTAAATGAGCATTTTGAAGGGGAAGTGGTAGAAAACGCCAAACGACGTGCGCGCAAAATGGGAACGTTTATGTATCTGAATATTTTTCAGGCAAGGTTGAAATAGTTGTTCTTCAGCTTCAACAGAAACAACCATTGATTCTGGAATTTTAACATCCATTTACCAAAACCAAATCAACTAAATGCATTAAATTTGCACTGCTGAAATCCCAACTTCAAAAAACAGCCCTTGTATCATGCAAAAAAAGCTTGCTAACATTCTATTCTCAACCCGTTTAACTGCCATTTTGTTTGTTGTTTTTGCCATAGCGATGGCCATAGGAACCATTCTCGACAGAAATATGGACACTTCCCCAACACCTTACACCAGAACATTGATTTACAATGCCTGGTGGTTCGAGGCCATTATGGTATTTTTTGTCATCAATTTTATTGGCAATATGTTCAGGTACCGTTTGTTGAGAAAGGAAAAATGGGCAACTTTACTTTTGCATTTGGCATTTATTTTAATCATTGTCGGAGCCTTTGTGACACGATATTTCGGATTTGAAGGAATGATGGCCATCCGGGAAGGTGCTACGGAGAGTCAATTTCTTTCTCAGAAAACTTATGTAACGGCCTATATCGATGGTGATTATGTCGTTAATGGTGTCGCCCAAAGAAAAGTCATAGAAAAGGAAGTCGATTTTTCTTCACGTCTGAATAATGATTTTGAAGTTAACACAGAGTACGGCACTATACCCATTACCATCGAGCTCGAAAAATTCATAAAAGCTGCAGAAAAGGATATTGTTCCAGATGAAAATGGTGAAGAATATCTTAAAATAGTCGAAGCTGGAGAGGGCCAATCACATAACCATTTCCTGAAGGCAGGAGAGGTTCAGAGCATTCATAACGTTTTGATTTCTTTGGATAATCCAGTGGATGGGGCCATCAATATCGTCAACACTCCTGAAGGTTTGACGATAGAGTCTCCGTATGAAGGGGAATATATGACCATGGCTACAGGGGCACAGGGACTTTTGGTAAAAGACAGTCTGCAGCCTTTGATGTTGCGTTCTCGTTACATTATTGGTACGATGGCTATGGTGTTCCCAAAACCTGTCGTCAAAGGTATATTTGACATCGTAAAAAAACCAGAAATCCTAAAATCAGATGAAGACGGCATTGTTTTGAAAGTTACCGCCAATGGACAGACTGAACGAGTGAAACTATTGGGAGGCAAAGGCATCAACAACGATTTCGAACAAGTGAAGATAGGCAACTTGGACATCGCTATGAAATATGGTTCTAAAATGCTCGAATTGCCTTTTGAAATCA
>JBGTDZ010000327.1:0-3635 GCA_041748055.1 Aquaticitalea sp. | reverse complement strand
CATGAAGTTATTAGAAGGAAAAACAGCCATTATCACAGGCGCTAGCAGAGGTATCGGGAGAGGCATTGCATTGGTTTTTGCAGAACACGGGGCGAATGTTGCATTCACATATAGTTCGTCTGTGGAATCTGCAAATGAGCTAGAGAATGAATTGAATGGCTTGGGCATAAAAGCAAAAGGATATCAAAGCAACGCTGCAGATTTTAATGAAGCACAACAATTGGCCGAAGATGTATTAGCGGAATTTGGAAGCATCGATATCTTAGTGAACAATGCTGGCATCACTAAAGATAACTTACTGATGCGTATGGGTGAAGAAGACTTTGATAAAGTGATTGAAGTCAACCTAAAGTCTGTATTTAATATGACAAAAGCAGTGATGCGCCCGATGTTGAAACAACGAAAAGGCTCCATTATAAATATGAGTTCGGTAGTTGGTGTGAAGGGTAATGCCGGCCAGACCAATTATGCGGCTTCTAAAGCAGGGATCATTGGTTTTTCAAAATCAGTGGCATTGGAATTGGGTTCCAGAAATATTCGAAGCAATGTGATAGCTCCTGGATTCATAGAAACCGAAATGACTGCAAAACTGGATGAGGCCACAGTAAAAGGCTGGAGAGATGCCATCCCATTAAAACGTGGTGGAACCCCTGAAGACATTGCGAATGTATGCGTATTTCTCGCAAGCGATATGAGCGCTTATGTTACGGGACAAACCTTGAATGTCGATGGAGGGATGCTGACTTAGTAACCATTTAAATGCAAACAGTAACAATCCTATACATCATATTAGCAGGAATTATAGCGCTGACCTTAGCGCTTTTTCAGTATATATATAAATCAAAAAAGCGAACAAATGTGTTTATGCTTTTGGCTTTCTTAAGATTTGTGACGATTTTTTCTGTATTGCTACTTCTGATTAATCCAAAATTTGACAAGTCAACCTATTTTGATCAAAAACCAACTTTGGTCATAGCAATGGACAATTCAGAATCGGTAGCTTATTTAAAGCAAGATTCCAAGGCGAAACAACTGGTTGCCGATTTAAAATCCCATGAATTATTGAACGAGCGTTTCAATTTAGAGTTTTACACTTTCGGAAAAGAAATCGAAGCAACAGATTCCTTGTCATTTGATGAAAAACAATCAAATCCTGCGTTACTTTTCGACAGATTGTCACAAGTTTATGAGAATTCAACTTCGCCAACTTTGTTGATAACCGATGGGAACCAAACATATGGAAATGATTATGAATTTTCCACCAATCGCTATAAACACACCATTTTCCCCGTGATTCTTGGAGATACGACAAACTATATCGATGTTAAAATCCAACAATTGAATGTGAATAGGTATGCATACCTAAAAAATCAGTTTCCCATTGAAGTCATTGCTCAATATTCAGGAATTTCTGAAGTGGAAACACAACTGAAGATTACTTCAGGAACTACAACAATCTTTTCTCAGAACATCAGCTTTGGTAAAAGCAAGTCATCTCAAGTGGTGAATATCACGTTGCCAGCAAGCATAGTAGGTGTAAGCACTTTCAAAGCGGAAATTGTTCCAATAGAGAACGAAAAAAATATTGTCAACAACATCAAGAATTTTGCGGTGGAAGTCATTGACCAAAAAACGAATGTTGCCCTTGTTTCAGACATCATCCATCCCGATTTGGGAGCTCTCAAAAAATCGATTGAAAGCAATGAACAGCGTCAGGCAACAATCTTGAAGCCAAATGAATATTTAAGTCAATCAAATGATTTTCAATTAGTTGTTATTTATCAACCAAATAATAACTTTAAATTAGTTTATGACGAAATAGAGAAACTAAAGTACAACGCTTTTGTAATTATTGGAACACAGACCAACTTCCAAGCACTCAATAATTTTCAGTCGCATTACAAACAAACAATCACAAATCAAACTGAAGAATTCCAGCCTGAATTGAATCCCAATTATTCAACATTTATAATAGATGATTTGAATTTTAGTGATTTTCCTCCATTGACATCAGAATTTGGTGAGATGAAACTTTCAATACCCACTGAGACCATTCTTTATAAAACAATTAATGGAACACAAATAAAAGAACCTTTGTTGGCCACTTTTGAGGTCAACGGGAGGCGGGAAGCCCTTCTTCTGGGTGAAGGCATTTGGGGATGGAGGGCACAGAGCTATCTCGATAACCAATCATTTACTGATTTTGATGATTTTATGGGCAAATTAGTTCAATACTTAAGCTCCAATCAAAAGAAAACCAGATTGAATGTATCCTATGAATCTTTCTATAATGGCAACGAAGATGTAAAAATCAGCGCGCAATATTTCAACAAGAATTACGAATTTGACAACAGCGCAAGTTTAAATATCACTTTGAAAAATAAAGATACGGACGCCTCAAGGACATTTCCCTTTATTTTAAAAAATACGAACTACGAAGTCGATTTAAGCGGTTTGACGGCAGGCGATTATTCCTTCACTGTGTCTGTAGCCAATGAAAATATCTCAAGTTCCGGTGAACTCAAAATCCTCGATTACAATGTAGAACAACAATTCCTCAATGCCAATGCATCAAAGCTTCAAGCATTGGCGACCAGCAGTGGAGGAAAATCCTATTTTATTGATGATACCAAATCGCTGATAGATAATTTAATAAGTGACGAACGGTTTGTAACCATTCAGAAAAGCAGTAAAAATGTCGTACCTTTGATTGATTGGAAATTTCTACTCGCTATTATTGCATTGAGCCTCTCTGCCGAATGGTTCATTAGAAAATACAACGGATTAATTTAATAACTAAACTAACTATGGAAAGATTACCCAAAATTGCATTGCCAGCAATCATTACTGTTATTGTACTTATTATTTTACTTGCAAAATCGGCCGTTACCATTGGTTCCGGGGAAGCAGGAGTTCTATATAAAACTTTTGATAATGGTGTCGTAACAAACGAGCTTCCATTAGGAGAAGGGTTTCATTTGATAGCTCCGTGGAATAAAGTTATTGTTTATGAGGTACGTCAGCAAGAATTATTTGAAAAAATGAAAGTATTGTCATCCAATGGCTTGGAAATACAAATAGACGCCTCCGCCTGGTATGAACCTGTTTATAAAGATTTAGGAAATTTGCACCAAAGTTTAGGTCAAGATTATTTACAGCGTGTAATTCAGCCATCTATTAGAAGTGCCGCCCGCAGTGTTGTAGGTCGTTATACACCTGAGCAATTATATTCTAGTAAACGCGATGCGATTCAAGATGAAATTTTTGACGAAACCAAAAAGATATTGTCAAAACAATATGTTCAATTGAATGAAGTATTGGTGCGGGATGTAACGTTGCCCAATACTATTAAAGAAGCTATCGAACGTAAGTTGAGACAGGAGCAAGAATCTTTGGAGTACGAATTTAGACTGGTTACTGCTGCTAAAGAAGCTGAGAAAGTGATTATAGAAGCTCAAGGGAAGGCAGAATCAAACCGAATTTTGAGTGCTTCTTTAACAGATAAAATTCTTCAGGATAAAGGAATAGATGCCACAATGAAATTGGCCGAATCACCAAACACCAAAGTGATAGTCATTGGATCCGGTGATTCTGGATTGCCTATAATTCTAGGCAATCAATAAGGTTAACAAAAA
>JBGTDZ010000326.1:0-11190 GCA_041748055.1 Aquaticitalea sp. | reverse complement strand
ACATTTGGGCATATTGTATCTTACAAAACGGTGAGCAATTAATTTATCTTTAGTCTTGGGCACCATCAGTAAGTGCCTCGGAAATAAGGATATTACCAATAGCAATTCCTGATTTCCTACCTTCCAAGTTATCGAATTGGTAGTGAATGCCGCCATATACGCGTGAATTGCCAGCCTCTATAAACTGTTTTTCTAGGTTATCTTTTTCTGAAGGGAACAGATGTCCAAGGAGGGTTCCAGCAGCGGAAGAAAAAGCAGAATGTCCTGATGTGTAGGAAGGAAAATTAGGTATTCCGGTTGATACCCTGATATCTGGATCAATCTGTGATGGTCTTGGAAAATAATATTTGTATTTGGCGTACCAACAAAGAATACCACTGTCCATCATGGCCCTATTCATCAATGAAAACGCTCGTGCGGTTCTCACCTCACTCCATTTTTTTGATAGGATGAGTTCTTCGGCTATAAGATTCCAATGTCCAGGAGGCGTAGAGGTACCGCTGCCGTCGGCCCAAAAATCTGATATGCGCCATTGTTCGCGAGACCTATTATCAGATATCTGCCTAACATTGGCAATATCTTCATTAAATGCCACACTGCCCACAAGCGGAGGGGGAGGAGGCAATGCCAAGAAGACCGAGGTCGAGTCCATCCAGGTCTTTACCCTTCCATATAAAGGCAGCATGGGACTTCTTAAAGGGAGTTCTATACAGTTCCATGGCTCTGGAACATTGGTTGGATTGATTTCAAAAAATGAAATATAGGTGCCGTTAGGATCTGCAGACAGGTTCATCCTATCGGTCACGGCATAGGCCATTACCTTCGAGGCCACAAAAGTACCCAACGTCCTGCCTGTAACGACATCGCTTTCGGTCCCAGTACCACCCCAAAAGACGGTATTTATATGTTCTTCGGCAAGCTGGTCTAGATAATCAGCTTCCGCTGGAAACAAGCTTTTAAGGACGGATGCCGACACACTTGCAATCACTGACTGCTCTGAGGGATAGCTAGGCAACTCGGTCGTATCAAAGTAGCTATCTACTTCAGTACTTACCAAACTAGGTGATGGGCGATTAATATCATATTTCAATTGCCATGCAGCGATGAGTGCATCATGCTGGGCAACGCTCAATAAAGCATACGCCCTGGCAGCAAAAGGTGGATTCGAAAAAGGTCTCTGCGGATCGGGTGCCGCTCCAACTGCCGGGCTCACGTTGTACTTGCTTACCAAAGCCCGAAGTGCCTGGTTCCAGCGTATCACACCTCCTGCTGCCCAATAGTTTATCTTTACTTCCTGTTCTCTAGTTCGCTCCAGGGTTATGTTTGAAAGATGTTCAAGTTCGAGCTGATATGCTTCGGAATCTGGGCTTTCAGGAACAGGTAAGTCCAACTGTGAAAGGTAATCAACACCCATGACGTTCCTCCAATTTCCTGCCGTATCGTCCTGCGATAATGGAAACAACGGCTGAAGTTCTAACATATCGGGAACATCCTCGGAACAGGAAAGACCTACATTTAGTGCAATAAATATCACTATAAGTTTAATATTAGGTTTCATTACTATTTTCATTTTATATGGATCAATTAATCGAAGGTGGGTTAATGGAAAGGTTATATACCAAAGAGGCACTAAAACGGTTGGACTTACCAATGTTGGTGCCAGATAGTGTAAAGCCGCCTCCTATACCAATACCAAAATTCTCAAATTTTGGTATTGGATGGTACAATGTGAATCCTATTCGGGTAAAATCGATATCGTTACCGGGAAAGGGCACTCCTGGACCGATATCCGTCCCGTTTCTTGAATTTTGATGTTGCAGCCAAGCATCTGCATACCATTTTTTATAACTACCGCCCGTTTTCACAATATAATCCCAGGCATCCGGAACGCTGACCTCAAATCCGCGATCAATATCGACATTGCCCCGTTTTATATAACCAGTTTGTGCAGAAACGAAAATACCATTTGCAAATCGGTACTGAGAAATGAGGCGGCCGTCCCACTGTTTGCTTTGGTTGCCAATGGATACAGGTGAGTCTGCTATATAGTCCGAAAGGGGAACGCTCATTCCTCCGGCCGCCATGAGGGACAATTTGCCATTGTTTTCGAAGGAGTGATGGAAAAACCTGCCCTTTAAGTAAATACTGATATCCTGAAAATCATTTTGATCCGAAATAAACCCATCCGTGGCCCTGGCCGATATATAAGGTGCCGATACTATGATATCCAAATAATCGGTCACTCCACCGGCCATAAAAATCCCAAGGGAATTGGTCTTTATGGTTCCCAGATTTGGGTTTTTTGTTTCATTTTTTCCTACAAAATATCTGTCGTAAGATTCGTTGCTATAACTCAGAGCGGTAACGAGATTTCCCTTACCTTTCATAAAACCATCTAGTAGTCCTTGTGCGGTCAAGTTTGTCGTTGAACATGTAACAACTATAAACAAGCTTAAAAGAAAACTAAAATTATCATGTAATTGTATTGGTCGGTTCATTTTTATCAGTTTAAAAAATCGACATATATTGGTCAGTCCTCCTCTTTTAAACTTAATATTACAATGTGTAAATAAGTTGACTAAATTTGTAAGCGAAAATATTAAATTGTATAATACCAAGGTATTAACGAAAAAACAAAAAGATTAATGAAAGATTAATCGCATTGGAAAAACGCAAATTGAGATGATTTTTTCTGTTTATTTTAGGCTTTGTTCGCAAGAATAAATTTGGTTTTATTCATATTTGTTATATTGACCATGGGTCTTTTGATTGTGAAATACCAATATTTAAAAATCGGAATTGGCCTTGCAAATGCACAATTCTCGAGAAAAATAGATACAGCCAGAATGCAATCAATAATGATTTCTCGGAATACAATTCCCTGACTTATTCCATAGCTAGGATAATGGAAAAGGATACCATTAAGCTTGTTGAATTGACAGCCTTCATAGGATAACACAATTCTACTTAGACTACTACATAACATGATAATTGGGTATTTAGGGAATAGGTGCTTCATTTCCAGTGTAATTTATGTAAGGGATGTAGGATTTTAGACTAATTATGGGATTATTGGAATATTTTTTGGCGTTGTCAACAAGGTTACCGATTGCATTTACTAAATGAAATTTTTCGGCCATAATAAGATAATGCCCAACAGCGAGACTATATTTAACATACGCATGCTGGTATTTCGCAGCAAATTTGTTCTTATTCTGACCAGAAATCTACAACTTGGCAATCCTAGATCTAACCTTGCCCGATATCGGACGGCTTTGAGCTTTCCCGGAAGATAAAGATCCTGAACCCCGAATTGCCTTTTCTATTCCTCACGGCGGAGTCAATTCTTTCTTATTTGAGTTAACAATTCTCGCATTTCCATTTTTTATTTGTTTTAAATTAGACTTTCCTAATACACTTTATGTACTTCAGAAAAAAACATGGTAAAGGCTTTCGGTATTTGGACAAATCAAATATCAAAATTAACGATGAAAAGTTAAAGGACTGGTTCAAATCCTTAGTTATTCCACCAGCTTGGACCGAGGTTGAAATCACTTCAAAAAAGAGTGCCAAAATTTTAGTAACAGGACGAGATGATAAAGGTCGAAAACAATATATCTACAACCCAAAATTCAGGCAACAGCAGGAACAAGAAAAATTTGACCGAATTCTAAACTTTGCAGACCAATTGGAACACATGCGTCGCGTCACAGGTCAACATCTTCGCAAACGAACTTTGGGAAGGGAAAAGGTATTGGCATGTATGGTTCGTCTATTGGAAGCTGCCTACTTTAGACCAGGCAGTGACAGATACTCCAAGGAAAATAAAAGTTATGGCCTTACTACCATGCGTAGTAAGCACATGCAAATTGAGGGCGACGAATTGATATTTAGTTATGTTGGCAAATCTGGAAAAGAACAAGAACGTCATGTGGTCGATAAAAAATTGGCGCGAATTGTAAAAGAAATTGATGAATTGCCAGGTTATGAAATATTTAAGTTCATTGATGAAAATGGCGTCAGGCAGGATGTAAAGAGCGACCATCTCAATGAATATATCCGAGAAGTGATGGGAGAAGAGTTTTCAGCAAAAGACTTTAGAACTTGGGCTGGAACTGTGATAGCTGCAATGGCCTTGGATGAGATTGGAGCTTTGGAAGAAAAGGACCAAAAAGCATTGGACAAAAACATTCGAAATGCCGTAGTAAAAGTCAGCGAGCATTTGGGAAACACACCGTCTGTTGCCAGGGGTTCGTACATCGACCCACGCATTATTGAGGAATATATTGATGGAAAAACCATCAACTATTTTCAAAAAGAAGTGAATCGACTTTTGAAAAAGAATGAAAATCTTTCACGTGAGGAATTGGGTGTGTTATGTATGTTGAAGAAACGCCTTAACTAATTAGTTCACAACCTTAATCGACGTTTTTTCAGATTTCAAACCTTTTCCAGAAACAGTTAATTCGATATCTCCAGCTTCATTCGAAGATTGCACAATAACCACTAGCTTTCCACTGAACAATTTCATGGTTGGTAAATGAAACATCTCAAGAGACGTTGCATTGCCGTTGCAAGCAGCCCTATAAGTGCCATTTCCTGTGACTTTAAAATTCAATTGATTGGTGGCAGTTGGACAGGGAATTCCATTTTTATCCACCACAGAAACGGTCACAAATGCCAAGTCTTCACCGTTGGCTTTTAATGTTTTTACATCCGAATCGAGGACAAGTTGAAAAGGTTTCCCGGCCGTATGGATTTCTTTTTCGGCAACCTGGTTTCCTTTTTTATCCAATGCCACGACTTTTAAGATTCCCGGTTCATACTTCACATCCATCCACATCAGTCGATATCTGTTTTGTGGTGTAGAATTATTCTTTTTTTGGATGCCCAGACTTTTTCCATTCAGAAACAGTTCGGCACTGTCATAATTGGTGTATACAAAAACAGGCGTTATTTTTCCTTCACGACCTTCCCAGTTCCAATGTGGAAGCATATGTAAGGTTTCATCCTCCGTGTTCCATCGGCTACGGTATAAATAGTATCTGTCTTTTGGAATCCCTGCCAAATCAATCATTCCAAAATAAGAACTTCTTGAGGGCCATGCTTCATCATAAGGCGTCGGTTCGCCCAGATAGTCAAATCCTGTCCAGACAAATTCCCCGATCACCCAAGGTTTATCATCTTGTAACACAAAATCATCGTCTGGCAAATTGGACCAATCACAATATTCCAAATCATACGAAGACGATTGAAAATCATCGTAGGCCTTCATGCTAGCTTTCTCAACAGGGAATTTATAAATACCTCGCGAACTTACAGTGGATGCCGTTTCTGAACCCAAAATAAATCCTTGTGGAAATTTTTCAAAAGCTTCTTCATATAAATGAACACGATAATTAAGACCAGGCACATCCAACAGCACTCCAAATCCTGATTCCATAACGGCTTTCACTTGGTCCATACCTACAGTCACAGGCCGTGTTGGGTCTTCGCGATGAAAAATATCCTGCAACCATTTGGCACGTTTGACACCTTCTGTTCCCCATTGATCCGGCACTTCATTTCCCGCACTCCACATCACTATGGAAGGATGATTTCGTGTAGCATGTACCAAATTCACCACATCTTTTTCGGCATACTCTTCAAAATAGAGATTATAACCATTTTCAACCTTTGGTTTTGCCCATTCGTCAAAACTTTCTGCCAAGAACATAAAGCCCATTTCGTCGCAAAGTTCCAATTGTTCAAGGGAAGGCATATTGTGGGAACTTCGGATAGCATTACAACCCATATCTTTCAAAATGGTCAATTGCCGTCTCAAGGCCGAAATATTGACAGCAGTTCCTAAAGGACCTAAATCGTGATGTAAACAAACACCTTTGAATTTTCGAACTTCACCATTGAGACTGAAACCGGTTTTGGCATCATATTTTATGTCTCTGATTCCAAATCTCGTGGTAACTTCATCCTTCAACTCATTTCCAGAATATAATTTTGAAACGGCAATGTATAAGTAAGGCGTTTCGGGACTCCAAAGTTTAGGATTATTGACCGCAATATTTTGGTCAAATTGATTCCCGAATAACATATAAGTTTCGTCTGAAACGATATTAATACCGTCAGCATCTAAAATATCAGTCACCAAACGTAAATCGTCACCAGTGACATTTGTTTTTATGTTGACTTTCGCGATTTCTGGAGTGATTAATGGCGTGGTAATAAAAGTGCCCCATTGGTCAATGCTCTCCTTGTTTTTTGTGATGACACTGACGTTTCTGTACAAACCTGCACCAGGATACCATCTAGAAGACAAGCCTTTGTTGGTTAGTTTTACAGCCAGAGTGTTTTTGTCTTTTGTATTGATATATTCAGTAATGTCAAAATAAAAATAGGTATAACCATATTTCCATTCCCCCACTTTTTTTCCGTTAATGAAAACTTCGGGTTCACTCATGGCGCCTTCAAAGAGGATAAGCACCATTTTGTTGTCATTAAAATTAGGCAGTGAAAATTCAGTTCGATACCAAGCCTCTCCTATATATGGTAAGGCCCCAGTTCTTCCAGTTTTTTCGGTAGCAATTTCTTCGCCATTTTGTATAATGGCCGTGGTCTGTTTGTCAACTTCCTTATCAAAAGGACCGTAAATGGCCCAATCATGTGGAACTCTAACGGTTTCCCAAGATGAATCGTCAAAAATTGGTTGAGAAGCGTTATTAGGATTCCCTTTTGTGAATTTCCAATTTGTTTGTAATGTGACGGTTTCTCTCGTCTGAGATTGCAAGCCAACAGACATTAATAAACCAATAATTATTAAAAAGATTTTTGAAAAGACCATTTTTAATTTGTTAATGCGTTATTGTAAAATTGCATGCCTAAAGTTGGCTTGTGGTCAAAATCAAAGAGGGCTGCATTTTCCCAAGCAGAGCCACCACAACCATTGGCTGTGGCCGATATCCATGCTGGCTCCCAATAGACCACTCCCTCACCACCAGCATTTTCAACAACTATTTTTAATTGATTGAGATAATTTAATTGGCCCTGTTGTGTAGCAGGATATCCATTTATTAAACTGTTTTCACCTAGAATATTATTTATAGAATCATCATAATCAAGTGTAAAAGGATACGCTGTTTCCACAATCATCAATCGTTTGTTGTATGAATTGATTAACGTGCTCAGGGCGCTTCCTAAATTACTTAAATTATAATCGGACCAAATAGGATAATAGGAGAGACCAATCCAATCGAAGTCTGTCACACCGTTTTGGGTTGCTTGCTCAAACCACCACAATCCGTTTTCTGGTTGGGCAATATGCAACATGACTTCAATCGTTTTATTTTTGGCATTTGAAATATCTCTAATGGCTCTGATACCTTTGTTAATTAAAGACGAATTTCTAGTCCAATCAATTGGCCATACTAAATCGCCATGCTGAAGTATCATGGGATTGATTTCATTGCCGATTTGAACGATGTCCGGAAGAAGGTTGGAATCGGATAAATTATTTAGAGTTTCATACGTATAATTATATAATAATTCCCCTAAAGCTTCGGTATTGTTAAGCTCATTTAACCACGCTGCAGGTATCTCTTGATGCGCTGGATCTGCCCATGTGTCCGAATAATGAAAATCCAACAATACCTTCATCCCTTGAGCCTTGGCGCGCTGAATAGAAATTTTAACGTCATTATAATTAGAATAGTTGGTCCAAGTCGGATTGTGCCATAGTCGGACTCTAATTAAATTTGCGCCAGCCTCCTTGAAAACAACATACGGATTGGTGGGTGTATTATTTCCATTTTTATAGATGGCACCGCAATCTTCTATTTCGTTTACATAAGACAGGTCGGCTCCGTAATAAAAGAGTGAGGATTCTGGTGGGTCAGGAATAACAAGTACTTCTTCAGTATTATTACTTGACGAACAGGAAGTAATTACAAGCACAGTGGAAATCAGAAATAAGGAACATAATCTCATGCTTAAAAAATTGTGATTTATGAATTTAATGATTTTTTGGTTCAAAATTTAATGGATTGTTAATTGCATTGCTAATAATGGCTAAATTATAATTTATTTTTCAAAATACCGACTAGTACCTACCAGTTTTTATTTATATTTGTCACATGAGTGTTATTTCAATTAATGAAAATAGCGGCGTTCCAAAATATAAACAAATCGTCAATTCTATTGAGGAAGGTCTCACCAATGGTGTTTTAAAAAAGGGAGATTCATTACCATCCATTAATAGTATTAAGGCTAAATTTTCCTTGTCTCGCGATACGGTCTTGACGGCTTTCGGAGAATTGAAAGCAAGAGGCATCGTAGAATCAATCCCTGGAAAAGGATATTATATTAAAAGTGAAGATATCAATGTCGTTCAAAAAGTATTTTTATTATTTGATGAATTGAATGCTTTTAAAGAAGATTTATACACCTCCTTCATCAATGAACTCCACGAAAACGTTCAGGTAGATATCTTTTTTCATCATTTTAATCAAGACATGTTCCGAAAGTTGATTTATGACAACATCGGAGATTATAATTATTATGTCATAATGCCGGCAAATCTTAAAAATACAGCGGATGTCATAAAAAAATTGCCAAGTGATAAAGTTTATATTTTGGACCAAACCAATGACGAATTATCGCAGTATCCTTCAATATACCAAAATTTTGAAAAGGATATTTTTAATAGTCTGATGACCGCCCAACCACTAATTGATAAGTATGAAAAAATCGTTCTCCTTTTTCCAGAAAAAAAACAACCTATCGGCATGCTCAATGGTTTTCAAAACTATCGGAAACAAAGCAAATTCCAATACGAAGTCATTAATTCCTTGCATGATAGAATGCTCAAAAAAGGAGAGGTCTATTTGATTTTGGATGATCAAAGTTTGATTCTTTTTATTAAGAAAATGAAAGATCAAAATCTGGTTTTGGGAAAAGATATTGGTGTGATATCATACAATGACACATTATTGAAAGAAATTGTTGAAGGAGGCATCACTACAATCTCGACAGATTTTAATCAAATGGGTAAGCGTTTGGCAAAAATGATTTTCAATAAAGAACACCTCAAAATTGAGAATCCAAATTCATTGATTGTTAGAAATTCATTGTAAAAAAATGTTCAGTATCAAGCAAATAAAAAACAAAAAGTCAGATTATATCGAAATCAAAGATTCAGACAATCTAGTTTTTGCTAGAATCGATTTGAGATTGGGGGGCAGTTTGCAGGAATTGATTTTAGACAAAGAAACCATTATTTCCAGTAAAGAAACTTTGCCTTACGAAGAATCTTATGCCTCAGCAATTTTGTTTCCATTTGCCAATAGGATTGAAAATGGACATTTTTATTTCAATGATCAACCCTATCAATTGCACATAAACAAAGTAGAAGAAAACAATGCCTTGCATGGTTTGGTCTATGATAAAAAATTCAATGTAGTACATTATAGTTCCGATAAAAATCATGCAGAGTTGCATGTTCGATATATTGAAGTAGGAGAGCCAAAAGGGTTTCCATTCAAATACGTTTTGACATTGTCATATGTCATAAAAAAAACCTCACTTGAATTAATTGTTGAGGTAAAGAATATTGATGAATTTTCATTTCCATTTACCATTGGTTGGCATCCTTATTTTGTCTCGAGCAATCTTGAAAAAAGCCTTTTGGACCTTGACTGCCGAAAGAAAATAGTGGTAAATGAGCAAAAAATACCCATAAGCGAAGAGCATTTAGAAATAGCGGAAATGATGGTTATTGGCGATAAGGAATTTGACGATTGTTTCATCCTTAATAAAAATGAAGTGTGTTTTTATACTCCCGATTATAAATTGGATTTCATTTTTTCGCATGATGAAATTTACTTGCAATTATACACGCCTCCAAATAGGAAAACCATAGCAATTGAGCCACAAACTGGTTCTGCGAACAATTTTAATGACAACCGCGGATTGAAAACACTTCATCCGCACGAAATGTATGACATACGATGGAAAATCAAAACGCATCTAAACACAACTTAATACTTTTGACCGCCTCATAGAATGAATGAACAACTCATTAAAAAAGTAATACAATCGTTTCAAGAAAAATTTGGGACGCAACCAATGATGATAAGTTCGCCTGGCAGAATCAATCTTATTGGCGAACATACCGATTATAATGAAGGGTTTGTGTTCCCGGCGGCTATCGATAAAGGTATCTTGGCAGCCATCGGAAAAAGCGATACCACCATTTGTTCAGCATTTGCATTGGATGCGCAAGAAGATTATGAGTTTTCGTTGGAAGATATCCAACCAATTCCAAATGGGAATTGGCGCAATTATGTCGTAGGTGTGGTGGCTGAGATTCAAAAAAAGGGAATCCATGTTTCCGCTTTTAATGTGGTTTTTGCAGGGGATATTCCAAAAGGGGCAGGCTTATCTTCATCGGCTGCCTTGGAAAACAGTATTGTTTTTGGGCTGAATGAACTCTTTGATTTGAAGCTTACAAAACACGAGATGATATTAATCTCTCAAAAGGCAGAACATAATTATGTTGGAGTTCGCTGTGGTATCATGGACCAATACGCCAGTATGTTTGGACAAAAAAATCATGCCTTGATGCTCGATTGCAGAACACAGGAAGCCGTTCCATATCGGATAGATTTTAAAGATTATGGGCTTATGCTGATCAACACCAACGTGAGCCACAATTTGGTGGATGCTGAGTATAATGATCGGCGGGAGGTCTGCGAAAAAGTAGCGACTTTGTTGAATGTCCCTTACCTACGCGACGCTACCGAAAATGGATTAAAGAAAATAGAATCTCAAATATCTCCAATTGAATATCAAAAAGCACTTTACATCCTCCAAGAAAACAAACGTGTGCTAAAAGCAGCCCAGATGATTGAAGCAAATGAGTTAGAAGTATTGGGACAATTGTTGTTTGATGCTCATCATGGTGCCCAATATCAATTTAAAATCAGCTGTCCTGAACTTGATTTTTTGGTAGAGCAAGCTAAAATTCATCCTAATGTCATCGGAGCACGAATGATGGGAGGCGGATTTGGTGGCTGTACCATCAATATCATTCATAAAGATGCTATGGAACAATTTGCCCAAAATATTCAGGAAAAATATTATCAGAAGTATGGTAAGCATTGTTCCATCTATCATGTCAACCTTTCGGAAGGCACACAT
>JBGTDZ010000325.1:0-19074 GCA_041748055.1 Aquaticitalea sp. | reverse complement strand
GATAACCTGCAAATCCACCAGCGAAAGTATCTCCAGCTCCGGTTGGGTCAAAAACTGCTTCAAGAGGTAATGCCGGAGCAAAGAAAACTTCTTCGTCGTGAAACAAAAGCGCACCATGCTCACCTTTTTTAATGACCACATATTTTGGGCCCATCTTATGGATTTTTCGTGCGGCAACTACTAGGGAATATTCCCCGGTGAGTTGTCTCGCTTCTTCATCATTAATGGTAATCACATCCACTTTTTTTATGACTGCTTTTAAGTCTTCTAAAGCACAGTCCATCCAAAAATTCATCGTGTCCAAGATGACCATTTTTGGCTTTCTGTCCATCTGCTGCAAAACACTCATTTGAACCATGGGATGCAAATTGCCTAGCATCACCACATCTGCATGTTTATAATTTTCAGGGACAATGGGATTGAAATCTGCCAATACATTAAGCTCTGTAGCCAATGTGTCTCTCGTGTTCATATCATTATGGTATATGCCGCTCCAGAAAAACGTTTTGCCTTCCTTTATGATTTCAATGCCAGAAATATTGATGTTTTTGTCGGACAATAAATCCAAATATTCTTGAGGAAAATCACCTCCAACAACAGACACAATAGCTGCTTCTATATCAAATTGTGAAGCTGCCAATGCTATGAAAGTGGCTGCACCACCCAATATTTTGTCTGTTTTTCCGAAAGGGGTTACTATAGCATCAAAAGCTACGGTCCCTACGATTACTAATTTACTCATGTTGAGGTTTCAAAATTTGGTGCAAATATAAGGTTTTTAAGTCCTAAAAAGCGAATTTATTTCCTCCCAAAATCCCCTGGAATTTCTCCTGTCATTTGTAATTGTAAATTCTATCTAATTTTAAAATCTATAATAGAGATTTAATAATACATATCTATTTAGGAGATTTATTTTGGAAATGCTAGTGGAAAAATCATTATTTTGTACAATTCCAAAGCTCTTCTCATTTGCCAAATTTATTCCTGAAATACCAATTTCCCAGTTTTTATCTTTGGGCTTATAATTGATCTTACTATTAACAAAAGAATAGTTTTGTGAAGCATGGTCTAAGTCAGGTACATAATAATCAAATGAGAAGGTCGCATAATAGTCCTGAATTGGTTTTAAGATAATTTTAAAATTATTTTGGATTGATGTAATTTTATATATATCTGTACTTGATGTCTTGGAGTGATTATAAATGAATTCATTTTCAAAATTGATTTTCTTATCAAAAGCTGTCTTTAAAAGCAATGTATGAATAGTGTTATTGGTCTTATTGTATCTAAGTTTAGAATCGTTCACTATATTTTTATAATTATAAATAGAATAGTATGAGGATATTTTTAGATTGGTCTCTATTGGCATAATGAATTTTGCGTACTCAAAATTAAAATTGAAACTTTCAGTGTTTTCTGGCAAAAACAGGTAATTAATAGCTGCGGCATTACTAGATATGGTATAATCAGAAAACAAGCCACCCTCTTCCTTTGTATAGTCAAACCCTAGGTAAAGTTGTGTTTGATTAAACAAATTATTCATACTGTATGATAGGTCAAAACGCGTATTTTTGAGTAAAGTTAAATTTGATGAATTTTTAATTATTGTTCTGTTATTTAATAGAATGGGGTTGGTAAATAAATATTTTAAAGTATTTGAATTATTGTTGAAATTTATCGTTGCATTTAAAATAGAAACGGTATTTAATTTGTAGTTTAAATTCAAAGAAGGCTCAACAACAAAATTACGATTACTTTTAGAAGTCTGATCAATGCCATTTAATTTCAGAGAGAGAAAACGGAATTTGTAACTTGGTGATATTCTTAGTTGCCCAATATTCCAATGGTATGATCCCGAATTATATATTGAATACTGATTATATTTAAATTCGTTCTTAGTTTCTAAAGGGGAATTAACTGTTTCATTTTCACTGAATAATGCGGATTCAAAAGGTTCATTGCTCGAAAGAATCCCAAAAACAAAATTAAATTTATCATTTTTCCTGGATGCCAAAAATTCTGATTTTAAATCGAAATAGTTTTTTTCAGAAACGATACTTTGAGAATCATAATAAGCGCTATCGGCATTAAAAAGAGACGGGCTTAAGATAAAGTTTTGTTTTATCATATTTGTTGTATACATAGCATTTATTTGTAATGCTTTATTGTCAGAGATTTTTTTTGTATATAATAATCTTTGTTTAATAAAATGATCTTTAGTATGCAATTTGGAGTTAAAATCACTGTTTTGATTTGAAATAATGTCTTTATCTGTTTTGATATCCTCATCTCTTAAATTGATACTATATTCTAAAAGAGAGGACTTTGAAATATTATGTTTTAATAAAATATCTCCCCGATAATAGTGCGGCTTTTTTATGATTTGAGTATTATCGAAAGTATTAAACTCTTCATTGTTGATAGTGAAATAATTTTGAAAATATTGATTACTGTCGATTTTATCATTGAGATAATACAAATTGACCTTGGCGTTGGTTTTTTTTCCGAGGTTGAAAATACTATTATAATTGCTGAAGAGTTGTTGGTTTAGATTAGATAAGCTTTGATTCGCAATTTTCAATATTCCGGTTTCTGGAATAATTTTTTCAGCATAAAGTTTCAATTCCTTTAAGGCTTCAAAATTGAGTTCGCTATTGGAGTAGTTTAATTGCGAGTAGCTTTCACCCACATTGTTATAAGATATTGTAGCAAAAGACTTATACAGCTTGTTTATTCCTAATAAATTTAAAGACATATCAAAAGGTATTTTCTCATCATTAGCCAATTCACCTATGGCAAAATCCACATTTCCAGAAAGATCTGTCTTATTATCTTTTAGTTTTAAATTAAGCGCAACCTTTTCGCTATGCTCTATACCTTTGAGGAGTGAATTCTCGGAATAATTTTCTATGGCTTCAACTTCCTTTACCATATCTGCATTGATGTTTTTTGTGCCTAGGGTGTAATTATAGCCAAAAAGGTCATCGCCTTCCAACATCACTGTTTCAATGGATTTCCCTTTATACTTTATCAATCCAGTCCTTTCATTAATTTCTATTCCAGGGAGCTTTTTTAATACATCTTCAATTTTTCTCTCGGTTCCATCCCTGTAAGAGTTGATGTTAAAAGCAACAGTGTCTTTTTTTACATTAAATGGCGCTTTTTTTCCGACAACGAGCACCTCATCTAAATTGGTTATTTTAGCTTTAATTAAGGTAAAATTGAGTTCTATTGAGTCATTTAAATCTTTGGGTGTAAGAATTATTATTTCGCTTGAATACCCTGTCGCAACTGCTTCAATGATGATATCTTGAGTATATTCTTTCTTTAATGTGAGAGAATATGCTCCATTAATTACAATATAGTATTCACTAATGATGTTGGGATTTGAAGATTTTTTTATTAATAATTTAGCAGTTAAGGGGGATCCGCTAATATCTTCAATCACGCCTTTTATAGTTTGAGAATAAGCAAAACTTAGGGTTATAAAAAATAATATAAAAAGAAAATACTTTTTAAGTGGAGAAATATTATTTGAAAAAGCCACACTAATTTTGTCCTTGTTGTTGCTTTTCAAATTCTTTATCAGCAACATACTCCATGTCATCGTCCTCTATATAGCGTTCTATTCCCGTGCGCTGTAAAATTATGCCACCATCAATATTGAGTCCAGTATTATATTTACTCAAAGAAATTGCAGTTTTTTTATATATTTTTTTAAAATCTAGCCACGAAATACTTTTATCATCGTTAAGTGGGTTTTCAATTTTAATGGGTTTTATTTTCTTGGTTGTTATACTGACTGCTTCATAAGTTATAAATTCAGTTTCCGTTTTCAATAAGAGAATCATTCCCGGTAGACCATCATATTTCCAAGGGCCACCAACTGGAAGATCAGATGTAAACCAAGCTTTATAGGTTCTGCCTCTAAAATTTGTTTTAGCTAATTGGCATGCATAGCCTAATATGTCTTTTGTGTCTTCAAAAATCTGCCAATCAAAAATACTCAAAGAATCCTCAATGATGAAATATTTATCAGCGATGTCTTGTTTTGAAAATAACTTATTGGATGAATAATCTTTGTAAATGGTGGTTATGTTTTTTCCTTGAGGAGTGTAATAAAAAGTAGCTTCGTCATCTTTATCTTTGACCAACTCACCCGCATTTTCAGAAACACTGATTTTATTAAACACTGATATATTTGGCTCAACAAATATTTGGAGCAGATATGATGAATGGAAGGTAGTGGCTAATTTTTCCGGAGTTAAAGCACGCTCGTATTGAATCTCAAAAACATTTATGGAGTCTTTTTGAGCCATTGCATTAAATGCAATAGGTAAAAACAATAAAAGAATTTTTACTTTAGTCATATCTTTATTTTATCATTAAACTTAGGGATGTCCAAAAAAATCTAAATTGGTTCTAGACATCCCTTTTTAATAAAGCTATTTTTAAGCCTGACTTAGAATATACGCATTTGCTTTGTTTATCGCTTTAGTTTGGCAATCTATAATGGCAGTAACGCAATCATTATTAGTTGATGAAGCCGGGAAAGTTTTCGTTGCACCGGTCTCTGTGTTTGTAACAGTTGCATAACAAGATACCGTGCAGCCAAAAACTTCCGTTTTTATTATAATTTCCATTTTCGAATCTAAAGTGCGAAGCTCATAATCTTTTTTCTCCATTGAGGAGCTTGCAAAAGTTAATCCCGATAATAGTAATGCGAAAATAAATAATACTTTTTTCATAATTTTAAAAATTTAAGTTAAAAAATTTGTTTCAATACAAAATAAGATTCGCGAATATTTTGATGATAACAATGTTAAGCCTCTGTTTTAAAATATTCCATAACTATTTCGCAATAATTATTACTTTTACAAAAAAACTTATAATTTTTAGTTATGGTGACAATAATAGAAAATATTAAACGCATAAGAAAGCAAAAAGGCTATAGTCATGAGTATGTAGCGCATGAACTTGACTTAAGCCAAGTAGCATATAGCAAACTTGAAAAAAACGAGACCAAACTTACCGTAGAACGACTTTATAAAATAGCAGAGATTTTGGAAGTTAATATTTCAGAATTGTTAGATATAAAGAATATAAGTCAGTTTAATCAAACCAATAAAGAAAATGCTATCTCATATCTTCAGCAAATAGCAAGCTTTTATCAAGAAAACAAACACCAGAACCAAAAAATTATAGAGCTTTATGAAGCGCGCTTAAAAGATAAAGACAAAATTATTGTACATCTCGAAAACAGAATGAATTAAATTTCACTTCCTCCCAAAATCTGCTGGGATTTCTCCCCAGGCTTTGGTTTCCCATTTGACCACGGTTGTCTTGAAGGAGTTGGTTTTTAGCCAAGTAACGGCTCTATCAACCAGATCATATAATTTTTCATTTTTGGCATTGCGTTCCAATTTGGAATTACAGGTTTTCTTTCTAACCCAACTCATTGCTGTTTTGGAATCTGTATATATGATTCTGTCGCTTTCGCTTTTTTTGAGCAATGCCAAACCATGTACAATCGCTAAAAATTCCCCTATGTTATTTGTGCCTTCCGGGAATGGGCCTTGAATGAAGAGTTGTTTTTTTGTTTTGGTTTCGACACCGCGATATTCCATCACACCTGGATTGCCACTCGAAGCCGCATCCACCGAAATCGAATGGTAGTTCGGCTGGCCAATTGTTTTGAGTTGTTCATCTGATAAAGCACTTTTAAAAATCTTGGCTTTACCTATATACTCTTTATAGTTCCCTTTATGCGCTTTTTTTGCAGCTTCAAAATTGTCAAAGGATTTGTATTGTGCTCCTTGAAAATCTTTTATCTGTGCCTTGCAGTCGTCCCATTTTTCGAAGACACCTGTTTTGTGCCCTTTCCAGACTGTGTAATATTTCTTCTTTTTTGACACTAATTTCAGGAATTATGTATTGAAATGAATTTATTCTGGAATTCTGGAATTTAATAAACTTTCCACCACTTTTGGAAAATGTTCCATTTCCAGTTCATGAATTTTAGCCGCCACATCGTCAGCAGTATCCAGTGGGTTTACTTCACATTTTGCCTGAAAAATAATGGCGCCTTCATCATAATGTTCGTTCACATAATGAATGGTAATTCCTGTTTCTGTTTCTTTGTTGGAAACCACAGTTTCATGTACTAAATTTCCATACATTCCTTTGCCTCCATATTTAGGAAGAAGTGCTGGATGGATATTAATGACTTTGTTGGGGAATTCTTTTAATATGAATTCAGGAAATTTCCATAGAAAACCTGCTAAAACAATTAAATCGGGCTGAGTTGATTTGAGTATATTAAGAATGTCATTACTTTTTGAGAAAGCGATTCTGTTGAAGGACAGCGCACTAACATTTAAGTTTTTAGCACGGTCCAGAACTTTGGCATGAGGATTGTTAGTCAACACTTGAATAACATCACCAGTTTCTCTATGGTGAAAAAACCTTATTAAATTTTCAGCATTAGTACCACTTCCGGACGCAAAAATCACGATACGCTTCATTTTTCAGACATTAAGTTATAAAGAATTCAAAACAAAAAAAAGAATAATTATTAACAATTAGAAGGTAAAATAGAAATACTTCAGCGTATTTTTGCTAAATTACAAACACATTCAAAATAAAGATGGGTTTTAAAATAAAGTTTTTTATTTTTGCCACTCTAATTAAAAATTAAAATTAAGAAATTATGTCAGACATTGCATCAAGAGTAAAAGCGATTATCGTTGATAAATTGGGAGTAGATGAAAACGAAGTCGTAACAGAAGCAAGCTTCACAAATGATTTGGGAGCAGATTCATTGGATACTGTGGAATTGATCATGGAATTCGAAAAGGAATTTGATATTCAAATCCCAGATGACCAAGCTGAAAACATCGCTACGGTAGGTCAAGCTATCTCTTATATAGAAGCAGCAAAGTAAGTAACCAAACTTTATGGAATTAAAGCGAGTTGTAGTTACAGGTTTAGGCGCTTTAACACCAATCGGGAACACCAAAGATGAATATTGGGAGGCTCTGGTTGCTGGTAAAAGTGGAGCGGCACCTATAACGTATTTTGACACTGAAAAATTCAAGACAAAATTTGCTTGCGAATTAAAAAACTTCACTGCCACCGATTTCATAGACCGAAAGCTTGCCAGTAGAATGGACCGGTTTACGCAATATGCTATGGTAGCTTCTGATGAAGCTATTGCAGATGCGAAATTGGATCTGGACTCGGTTGACAAACTACGCGTTGGAGTTATATGGGGAGCGGGTATCGGAGGCTTGGAAACCTTTCAGGATGAAGTGTTGAATTTCGCAAGAGGCGATGGTTCTCCTCGTTTTAATCCTTTCTTCATCCCTAAAATGATTGCGGACATAGCGCCAGGCAACATTTCCATTAAGCATGGATTTATGGGTCCTAACTACACAACTGTTTCTGCTTGCGCATCTTCAGCCAATGCCATGATTGATGCTCTGAACTATATTCGTTTAGGGTATTGTGATGTAATTGTTACTGGAGGAAGTGAAGCAGCGGTAACCATGGCAGGGATGGGAGGTTTTAATGCAATGCATGCACTGTCAACTCGCAATGAGTCGCCGGAAACTGCTTCCCGTCCTTTTGATGCGACCAGAGATGGATTTGTGTTGGGTGAAGGGGCAGGAGCCATCATTCTTGAAGAATATGAGCATGCCAAGGCAAGAGGAGCAAAAATTTATGCCGAATTGTTGGGAGGAGGCTTGTCTTCTGACGCCTATCACATGACAGCGCCACATCCAGATGGCATTGGTGTAATTGCTGTAATGAAGAACTGTTTGGAAAATGCAGGATTGAAACCAGCAGATGTAGACCATATCAACACACATGGTACTTCAACTCCCTTGGGTGATGTTGCTGAACTTAAAGCAATTACAGAGGTTTTTGGGGAACATGCCAAGAATATCAATATTAATTCCACCAAGTCCATGACTGGACACTTATTGGGTGCCGCAGGGGCAATTGAGGCCATTGCCGCAATATTGTCTATGGAGTATGGTATTGTTCCGCCAACAATCAATCATACTGTTGTCGATGAAAACATTGACCCAGAATTGAATTTGACACTCAATAAAGCTCAAAAAAGAGAGGTTAATGTTGTCATGAGCAACACTTTTGGATTTGGGGGGCACAATGCTTGTGTGCTTTTCAAAAAATTGGATTGATTCTTTGTTGAGCGCCATAAAATTCTATAAATTAAAAAAAAATGATATTTGGTATATTGCATCTGACCTTGAATATAAAATGATTATTTTCAGATGAATTATATTCGTAACATACTAAATTCCCGTTCCAAAGGCGACGGGAATTTTTTTTTGCAACTTGAAAAAATTATCGGGTTTAAGGCAATAGACAAAGACCTTTATGTAAAAGCTTTTACCCATCGCTCCATGAATGTTAAAGACAAGGCTGGAGCCACCATCAATTATGAACGTTTAGAATTTGTTGGCGATGCTATGCTCGGTGCTGTGGTGGCATCCTACTTATTTAGCGAGGTACCTGAAGGGGATGAAGGTTATCTTACAAAAATGCGTTCCAAAATTGTGAGCCGTGAACATCTCAATGAATTGGGAAAAGAACTGAATCTGATCAATTTTGTTGAAACTAAAATCCCTAAAAGCAATTTCGGCAACAATATACACGGTAATTTGTTTGAATCCTTGGTGGGAGCCATATTTCTGGATAGAGGCTACAAATATTGTGAAAAGTTTATTTACAAAAGGGTAATTGATGCCCATGTAGATATTGAGACCTTAGAGGGGAAGGTAATAAGTTATAAAAGCTTGCTCATTGAATGGTGCCAAAAGGAAAAGAAGACCTTCGACTATAATGTGTATGAAGATACAGGAAATGACAACGTCCGTCATTTTGCTGTAAAATTGTCAATAGACAATAAAATTGTTGCAAAGGCCCGCGCCACTTCCAAGAAAAAGGCAGAAGAAAAGGCATCCAAACGTGCTTTTTTTGCCTTTCAGAATAGAATTTCAAAACCATTTCAATAAAAAAGATCACTTTGCGGAATAAAGTTGTGATACTATAACGTTTTAGTAGGCTTTTGACATTAAGAATTATCAAAACTTCATACAGCAGTAACGATAAAATACTATATTTACCAATGTTGATTGCTCTATTATGGCTTTACATAAACTCCTTTTAGATGATTTTTATAACCCTTCTTTTTCCTTGGTTGCCATACATTCCAGGCTCGAAGATTATCGGGTGGCCTATCTTCTCAACAAGTATTTAAACATCAATTTGATCCGTAAGTCACAAGATTTGGATTACAGATATTTTGCAGCTACATATTCAATTTATGAATGGGAAGATAAACAACAATTGAAGACTTGGAATCTTGTGTCCAACGTCTGCAGAAAAGAAGAAGAGAGTTTGCAAAGTTCCGGATCACTGTTCAATTCAGGCATGAGAATCCTTAAAACTTATCATCTATTGCCAGAATTCAAAAAAGTGGATTATTTTATAAAAATCACAACGGACGATGAATCTGTTGATGACAAAAATTTAGTAACTATTTTGCAAACAATCCCGCAACTAATTACAAGTTATAGTATAGATACCAAACATATAAAATCTAAAGACAATTTAATTTTTTGAATAGATGTTAAAACGTAAAAAAACCAAAATAGTAGCCACATTGGGACCAGCAACCAGTACCAAAGAGGTTTTAAAGGCAATGATGGACGAAGGGGTTGATGTTTTTAGGGTCAACTTTTCGCATGCCGATTATAAAGATGTTGAGGAACGCATCCAAATGATTCGCGAACTCAATGACGAGTTTGGATATAACGTAGCCATCCTTGGCGATTTACAAGGCCCTAAATTGCGGGTCGGTGTGATGAAAGGTGAAGTTGTGGTTAATGAAGGCGACGAAATTATTTTTGCAACAGGCAAGAAGTTTGAAGGTACAAAGGAGCGTGTTTATATGACGTATGACAAATTTCCACAAGATGCAAAACCAGGCGAACGAATTCTTTTAGATGATGGAAAATTGATTTTCGAAGTGGTATCAACAAACAAAAAATCGGAAGTGAAGGCACGAGTTATTCAGGGAGGACCATTGCGTTCAAAAAAAGGTGTGAATCTTCCAAACACCAATATATCGCAACCTGCTCTTACGGAAAAGGATATTGAAGATGCGCTATTTGCCATTAAAATGAAAGTAGATTGGATGGCTTTATCGTTCGTCCGCCACGCAGAGGATTTGATGCAGTTGGAGGAATTGATTAGAAAGAACAGCGACCATAAAATTCCGATCATTGCGAAGATAGAGAAACCAGAAGCGGTAGAAAATATTGATAAAATTGTTGCTTATTGTGATGGTTTGATGGTGGCTCGTGGTGATTTGGGTGTTGAAATCCCGGCAGAGGAAGTGCCCTTGATTCAAAAGCAGTTGGTTTTGAGAGCCAAACGTGCCAGAATTCCGGTAATTATTGCAACACAAATGATGGAAACCATGATTACCAGTTTAACACCAACACGTGCAGAAGTGAATGATGTTGCCAATTCGGTAATGGATGGTGCCGACGCCGTGATGTTATCTGGAGAAACATCGGTTGGACAATATCCTGTGCAGGTTATTCGTCAGATGGCCAATATTATTAGAAGTGTTGAGGATTCCCCATTAATAAAAGTTCCACAGATTCCACCTCACATCCGCACCAAACGTTACATTACCAAATCCATATGTTATCATGCTGCCCATATAGCCAATGAAATCAACGCCAAAGCGATTTCTACCTTAACGAACAGTGGATATACGGCTTTTCAGATTTCGGCTTGGCGACCTAGTTCTCATATTCTGGTGTTTACTTCCAATCAGAGAATTTTGACCCAGCTCAATTTGCTTTGGGGCGTGAAGGCTTTCTTTTACGATAAATTTGTCAGTACCGATGAAACTATTGAAGATGTCAATGGGATTGCATGTAAAAAAGGGTATTTGGAACTTGGAGATATGGTGGTAAGCCTTGCAGCAATGCCGATACAGGATAAAGGGATGGTTAATACTTTAAGGATAACAGAGATAACGAGTTGTAGTTTTTAATCTTAAAATTGCTTGCCACAATTACAAGAATAGTTTGAATAATCTAGACATAATTCAGGTATTTGTGGCGAAATCAAAACTCAAACTTCAACTGCACACTAACGATGTTTTCTTTTTCTTCTAATTTCAATTTTTTTGAAACCTCAGTATTCAAATTGGACATTGAAATGCCCAATAATCTCACCGAATTGTTCAACTTTTCTTGATAGAGCAATTCTTTTGAAGTCTCCAAAATAATATTGGTATCACTAACGAAATAAGGCAAGGTTTTACTCCGCGTTTGAAGCGTAAAATCACTATATTTTATTTTTAATGTCACTGTTTTTCCAGCTACATTGCTACTTTCCAATCTTTTGGAAACTTCCTTTGCAATCTTTTCCAATTTTTCGAGCATGAAAATTTCACTTGATAGATTTTCATTAAAAGTCCGTTCCGCCGCTAAAGATTTCCTTATGCGATTTGGCTTCACTTCACTGTTGTGAATGCCACGAACAATATGGTAATAGTAACTTCCCGATTTTCCAAAATGGCCTTCAAGAGATTCCAATGTTTTGGACTTCAAATCTTTCCCAGTAAAAATTCCCAATTGATACATTTTGTCAGCTGTTACCTTTCCCACACCATAAAACTTGCGAATATCCAATGCTTCCAAAAAACCCAATACTTCTTCAGGATTTACGGTTTTCTGTCCATTGGGTTTGTTATAGTCGCTAGCTACTTTGGCGACAAATTTGTTGATGGATATTCCAGCAGAAGATGTCAAACCAACCTCTTTAAGGATTCGCGACCGAATTTCCTGTGCAATCAATGAGGCACTTGGATTGCCTTTTTTATTTTCGGTTACATCCAAATAGGCTTCGTCAAGTGACAAAGGCTCTACCAAATCCGTATAATCCAGAAAAATTTTTCGGATTTTCTTGGAGATTTCCTTGTATCGTTCAAACCGCGGCTGTACAAAAATCAACTCAGGACAGTTTCGTTTGGCCTGTAAGCCACTCATGGCACTTCGCACGCCAAATTTCCTAGCCTCATAACTGGCGGCGCTCACAACGCCTCGTATTTCACTACCACCAACGGCCAATGGTTTTCCCTTAAGTTCGGGATTGTCCATCTGCTCCACCGATGCATAAAACGCGTCCATATCTACATGAATAATTTTTCTTATTGGTAAATCGCTTGGCATGATGTAAATTTATAATATCTAATCCAAAAGCAATTCAAAACAATGTCGAAAACAGCTATCATTTTAGGAGCAACAGGACTGACAGGTGGATTGCTTTTACAGACACTTTTAAAGGACGAACGTTATGGGCATGTGACTTTGTTCAGCCGAAACACTTGTCGCATCAAACATTTAAAATTGACCGAGTACATTGTCGATTTATTTCAGCTGCAACATTATAAAGAACAATTTAAGGCCAATGATGTTTTCTGTTGCATCGGCACGACAAAGTCAAAAACATCAAACAAAGAAATCTATACAAATATTGATTATGGAATTCCCGTTTCTGCAGCTACACTTTGTAAAGAAAACAACATTGAAACTTTTGTGGTGATTTCTGCTTTGGGCGCCAAAAAGAAAAGCAAAATCTTCTACAGCCGGACTAAGGGTAAAATGGAAGCTGCGGTTTTAGATTTGAAAATAAGGAATACCTATATCCTTCAACCTTCTCTAATCAGTGGCGAACGGGAGGAACGACGTATTGGAGAACAGTTCATGAAATTTTTGATGTCACTGTTAAAACCCTTGCTTCATTTTGGTGATTTAAATCGATATCAACCGATTCACCCACAGACCATTGCCAATTGTATGGTTTGGGTGTCCAACAATGATTATAAATCTGGAAGGATAGAATCCAATACAATTCAAGAAATAGGAGGTAAAGAATGATAGAAATCGAACGTAAATTTTTAGTGTCTTCTGATGATTTTAAATCCCAAGCGGCTAAGAAAACAAAAATCATCCAAGGGTTTCTCAATTCCGATAAAGAACGAACAGTTCGGGTGCGGCTAAAAGGTGAAATTGGATTTCTCACAGTAAAAGGGCCATCCTCCGATGGCGGTTTGTCTCGATTTGAATGGGAAACTGAGCTATCCAAAACAGATACGGAAGCACTCTTGATATTATGCGAAAAAGGGAAGATTGACAAAATTCGGTATGAAGTCCAGGTGGGAAACCATCTGTATGAAGTTGATGAATTTTTTGGTGACAATGAAGGGTTGACAGTTGCCGAAATCGAATTGAAACATGTCTCTGAAATTTTCAAAAAGCCAGTTTGGCTTGGAGAGGAAGTCACGGGAAATATTAAATATTACAATTCACAATTGAGTAAACAACCTTATAAAACCTGGAAATAATGAAAAAAATAATTTTAATGTCTTTAACACTTCTTTTATGGATGTCCTGTAAAGAAGAAAATCAAAAGACAATCATCGCAAAGGAAGAGACCGCAGTACCATTAAAAAGGTCAGTAAAAAATTTAAAAGATTCATTAACGGCAAAAGGTTATAAAACCTTCGATTACATAGATGAGGCGACACAAGACACTATTTTGATGCAGCAATATTATATGGCTTTTTTAAAGAGAGGCAAAAACCGCTCTCAATCAAAAGAAGAAACTGACAGCCTTCAAAAACTGCATATGGAACATTTAGGAAAAATGTATGATATGGGATATGCTGATATTTCCGGACCATTTGGAGATGATGGAGACATTAGAGGCATTACCATCTACAATGTACCGACTTTTGAAATGGCAGATAGTTTGGCCAATGCCGATCCCATGGTCAAGTCAGGGCGATTGGTAATTGAAATTCATCCTTGGTGGGCAGCAAAAGGGTTTCCGTTAAGGTAAAAAAAAAGCCACTTTTAAAGTGGCTTTCTTGATGTACAAATTAAAATTTATTATTAGTTTTCAGTTGAGAAAGAATCAACAGTTTTCATATTATTGACCGAATACATTTTGCCTGTTTCTTTAACTGTTTCTTCTAATGTAGTTTGGGTTACTTTGGCCTCATCATATTCCACCATGGCTATTTTTTTCCCAAAATCTACTTTTGCGGACTTTACGCCCTCCATTTTGGCTAATTTCTTTTCAATGGTTTTCGCACATCCCATGGCACATGTCATCCCGTCTATACCAAATTCCGCTTTGGCATAATTGGCATTAGGATCCAAAGTATTGTTGTTAACAGCTATTTCAGTACCTACCGTTTTAACTTCTGGTTGTGCTTCATTCTTGCATGCAAAAGCGAACAAGGATACAAAAGCAATAAAACTTATATGTTTTAACGTTCTCATGATACATTATGGTTAATTCATTACAAATCTAACAAAATCTCATGTTCTCATGTAATAATTAACGTTTTTTATGACTGTTTCCAGAGAGTCATGAAAAAACCCGCAGCATTATTTCTACGGGTTTTAATATTATACAACGTTTATGAAATGGTTATTTAAAATCAGCTTCGGTCACACCTTCATTCACTTTTATGTTTGTAATATTCAAATTAATGGTTTGAGGTCCAGCTTTAATAGATTGACTATATGGAAATTGAAGACCATTTACAATCGAATAATTGGCGTAATCCACAACGGTTGAGATTGTCTGTCCTTGAGTTTCTTCAGTGGCTTCAACTCTTGATAAAAGTCCTGTATTACTGTCATAATATCTAAAAGAATCCTTTCCGTCTTTAGAAACTTTTATCTTGTAAACGTCATTTCCTTCTATTGTGGTTACACTTTCCAAACTGACATTGGCGGCATCATAATGCAACTCCGGAAAAATGGAATACTTTGATTTACTTTCTGCAAGCTCTTCGGCTGTCAAATCCTTGCGCATCCCTTGTTGTTCTTGATATCCTGCAATCCCATCAAATTTTTGTTTCATCAATACGCCCATTCCTTCGGCGGTCATTTCCATGGATTCCATGTTTGGAGCCATCATTTTTACGTCAGCTTTCAAAGGAATTGGAACGCCTTCTATAGTAACATCTGCAACCTGGTGGATTGTTTTTACTGATGTTGCTTTGTCTTTTCCGCCAACGGCAGTTAAATAATTATCAAGAATTGTCTGTGCAGTCAAGCCATCAGGGAGAGGTTTTGAGAAAACAGGCTTCTCCACAGGATTGGCAAATTTGTCAAAATACAAAATAGGAACACCCGTTTTTTCGAGATTCTCAACTACTTCACTTCCTTTACCTACTACAATTATACGCGCATTTTCAGTTTTGAAATATTTGTTTGCAACACGATTGACATCTTCTGCAGTGACTGCATTTATTTTTTGAAGGTACGTGGAATAGAAATCTTTTGGTAAATCGTTCAATTTGATGTTCAATGCATAACGAGCAATGGTTTGTGGACTTTCCAATGCCAAAACAAAATCGCCCACATATTTAGCTTTTGCATTTTTAAGATCTTCTTCACTTACCGGTTCTGTTTTTATACGGTTGATTTCTTGTAGCATGTTTACCACAGAACTATCCGTTACCATATTTCTTACAGCCGCATTTGCAGAAAATTGCCCGACATATTTATCGGCATCAATACCGGAACCTGCGCCATAGGTATAGCCATGTTTTTCTCGAAGGTTCATGTTCAAATAACTGTTGAAACCACCGCCCAAAATTTTGTTAGCTATCAATACTGCATGGTAATCAGGGTTGTTCATCTTCAAATCGACATTATGGGTCAAATTGAGGTTTGACTGCACTGCATTTGGCATGTCAACAAAATTGATCTGTGTGTATTGTGCGTTGGCTATTGCAGCGGGAACGGTCGTCTCCACCACCACTGATTTTTTCCAGTTGCCAAAACGGTTTTCAATTTCTTTTTTGATGGCATTGAATTCAACATCTCCAACAACTACCATATAGGCATTGTTAGGATTGAATTGTTTTTGATAAAAGGCATATACATCTCCATATGTCACATTATTGACTGTTGCTTCCGTCATGTATTCGCCATAAGGATGTTGTGTTCCATAAGATAAAGCCGAACCCACACGCCCAGCCACAGCTTCAACACTTTTTTCTTGGGATTTCAAACTTTCTAACAATTTGTCTTTTTCTTTTTGAAATTCTTCCTCAACCAATAAAGGATTCATAGCTGCATCGGCCATTAATTCCAATATTCTGCCAGAATATTTAGTCAATGAACTTGCAAACCCACCAGAAGAACTAAAGGAAATATTGGCACCCAAAAAATCTACTTCATCATTGAATTTATCTTTGGAAATGGATTTAGTTCCATTACCCAGCATTCCGGCCAATAGACTTGACACTCCTGCTTTATCTCCAGCCAGGACAGGTTTGTTGTCAATGGTAAGATTAAAAGAGACTCTTGGGAGTTTATGGTTTTCGACCACAAGTACCTTCATACCATTTTTCATGGTAAATTCTTGAGGTGTTTTTAAATCGATTTTGGGAGCAGGTCCTGGTTTTGGAGCTTGTGAACGGTCTATTTGTGCTTGGGCACCAAAAGCCATAAAACAAACCATTAGGATCGCAGATATGTAAGTTTTCATATTTTTCATAGTATTATTTTATTTGTCATCTTTTTTTGGTAAATATTGCAATTCCAAGCGCTGGTTTGGATTCAAAAACTCTTTGGCAACGGTTTGGATTTCCTCTCTTGTAATGGAGCGGTAGATGTCAATTTCGTTATTGATAAGGTTTACATCATCGTACAACATATAATAAGTGGCCAATGATCCTGCAATTCCTGCAATGCTTGAGTTTGAGTTCACAAACTGATTTTCAAACTGGTTTTGAAGTTTTTGATAATCTCTTTCTGAAATCAATTCATTCTGGATTTTTACAACCTCTTCATCCATCTCTGCCAATAAAGTCTCCAATGACACATCTCCCAATGGCAATGCGAACAAGGCATAAGTGCCATAGTCTTCTTGACTGATGTTCACAGCCTGTACGGCAAGTGCTTGTTTTTGCTCATCAACTAATTTTTTGTAGAGTACGGAGCTTTTTCCACCACTTAAATAACTTGAAATCATATTCAAAACATAAGAATCCCTGCTTTTTTGTGAAGGTGTTCTATAAGCGGCAATAATGGCTGGGATTTGAATATTTGGATCGTAAGCCGTTGCTTTTAAAGTCTCAGTTAGCGGCTCTTCCATAGCAAGGTCCCTTTCAACTGCTGGTCCTTTAGGAATGGGACCAAAATAGTCATTGATCATTTTTTTGACTTCCGTTTTGTTGATGTCGCCAGCAACTACCAATACAGCATTGTTTGGAACATAGAACTTTTTGTTGAAAGCTTGGAATTCTTCAAGAGTAGCAGCGTCCAAATGGTCCATAGAACCAATGGTGGCCCAACGGTATGGATGCTTAAAAAAGAGATTTTTCTTGATTTCGGCTAATATATTTCCATAAGGTTGGTTGTCAACCCTTAATCGTTTTTCTTCTTTGACCACTTCGTTTTGGGTATCAACGCCAATTTGGTTGATAATTGGATGCATCAACCGTTCTGATTCCATCCATAATCCCAATTCTACACTATTGGATGGAAAAACTTCATAATAATAAGTCCTGTCATCGGTCGTGTTGGCATTGTTGCTTCCTCCGTTGGAAGATACCACATTGAACCATTCGCCCCGTTTGATGTTTTCGGTTCCTTCAAATAAAAGATGTTCAAAAAAGTGAGCAAAACCTGTCCGTTCAGGATTTTCATCTTTTGCACCAACATGGTACATTACAGAAGTTATTACTACAGGAGCGGTATTGTCCTGATGTAAAATGACGTGCATGCCATTATCAAGATCATACTCTTCAAATTCAACTTTTTGAGCATTGGCTATAAGACCAACAAACATCAAAGAAGCTAAAGAAAATAAGCATTTTTTCATAGTGAGTTTGTTTTAAATATTAGTTTAACTGATCTGTATGTCTATGGAAATGACAATTTGTTACATATCATCACAAAAGTAAGAAATAGCTTCTCCAATTCCTTGTTGAAATCAAAAAAGAAGTCAGAAAATTATATTAAATCACAAATTTTTACGAATTTTAAACAATGAATTTTATAAAACCATTTCTATGAATGCATCCCTAAGAGTGGCCGTAAAATATGGTCTTTTTGTAAGCAGCGCTTTAATAGCCTATTTTTTGTTGTTGAAATTATTTGGACTGCATGAAAGTCCATGGTTGAGACTTTTTAATGGTATCATTATGGCGGCTGGAATTTATTTTGCAATTAAATATTACAAAATGATGACAGGCGATAGTTTCACGTATGTAGATGGATTCAAAACAGGCTTGATTACAGGGTTTATCGCTACCGCTATTTTTACCTTGGTTATGGGGGTTTATATATTTCATTTGGATAAAGAGTTTACCCAGAACATTTTAAGGGATTGGTTTGATGACACTGACCAAGGCGCCGGTATTTTGATCATCATCATATTAATTGAGGGATTGGCGTCCACTGCGGTATTGAGTTTGACATGTATGCAGATTTTCAAGAAGAGTCAAAATGTTGGTCAGCAGGAAAATCTAGTGGAACATAAAAAAGAAGATGATGCTTCCAACACATAAGCATTAAATTATAAAGTTAAGGAACGAGTTACTTCACCTATATTCTCAATTTTTCCAAATAAGTTAATCAAATTGAACAACAGCGACAAAAACGTTTGCAGATTAATTATTTAGGTGTATATTTGCACCCATTTTATAATAAAATTAATCTAATTTAAACGTTACGCTATGTACGCAATTGTAGAGATAGCAGGGCAACAATTCAAAGTTGAAAAAGACCAGAAAGTGTTTGTTCACCGTTTAACCACAGAAGAAGGCAAGAAAGTATCTTTCGACAATGTTCTTCTTATTGGTGATGGTGACAATATTACTTTAGGCGCCCCAGCTATAGACGGAGCTCAAGTAGGAGCAAAAGTCTTAAGTCACCTTAAAGGTGACAAAGTCATCGTATTCAAAAAGAAAAGACGTAAAGGTTACCG
>JBGTDZ010000324.1:0-2084 GCA_041748055.1 Aquaticitalea sp. | reverse complement strand
GAGTGTTATCATTAACATGAATGCTGAAAACCAAGTTTCAAAAACCAGTATCAATACAAGAAAGCATCTTGATTTTGACCAATTTAAAGAAGAAGAACAAAACAACCACAGTTTAAAAAAATATTTGGATTTGAATCGCTTTTCGATTGCAATTCAGCATAAAATTGCTGGTAATCATTTGATTTCAAAAGAAATCAGCAAAAAGATTGATACTCAAAACTTGAATGCAAAACAGCGATTTTTGTTGCAAATGAATACACAAACGCTAAAGAAATTTATAAAAATAAAGGATCTACTTCGTAAAAACGGAATTGGCTTAAGTGCGTTTCGTTGATTTGAATGTTTTGAAATTTCGGATGTAATCATTTTCATCAAATTCATCGGACGCCAAGACCAAGCAAACTGAACCGGAAGAAAAATTCTCAAGTTCGCGCCAAATGCCCTGTGGAATCAATAGTCCTTGATCTGGTTTATTGAGCATTACTTTCTGCTCGCTTTTTCCATCTTTTAAGATGACTTCAAAGCTTCCGCTCAATGCAATCAAAAACTCCAGTTGTTCTTTGTGTGAATGTCCACCACGATACGCACCACTTGGAACATCATATAAATAATACACGCGCTTGATATCAAAGGGAACACAGTCTTTTTCAATGACCGATAGGTTACCTCTTCGATCTTCGATTTTTGGGATGGTTATGAGTTGTATGTTCTTCATGGTATTAAGATTTTTGACCACTGTGCGGCTATGTCCTTTTGATTGAGTTGTAACACACTCTGTTTACTATTCGATTTACAAAAATTATAAAGATCTATATCAAACAAAAAACTATCAAAAGCCTCCGCCAAGGCTTCAGGGTTGTGGTTTTCAACCAATAAGCCATTTGTTTTATGCTGAATGATTTCAGATGGTCCACTTTGACAATCAACAGAAATTACTGGAGTTCCAACTGATAGAGCTTCTATCAGTACTCGAGGAAATCCCTCATACTTGCTTGTCAACACCAAAAATAAAGAGTTTTTTAATATTGGATAAACGTTTGGTGTAAAAGAAAATAGTTTGATATGTTCTTGAAGTTGATAGGAATGTATTTTTTGCTGAATCAATTCTTTGTCAGGTCCATCTCCAACGAGGTAAAGAGATACCGAATTATCAGCCAATTTAGATTGTTGGTATGCCTCAATCAACAATGAAAAGTTTTTTGCATCTTCATCAAATCGTCCCAAAAACAAGATGTACTTTTTATTGGTGTAAAAAGATTCGTTTGTTTCGGTAAACATTTCTAAAGGATTGTAGATGGATATAGCTTTATCAGTGTTAAATTTTGAATTGATAGTGTTGGTGATATCTTTTGAGACACCAATAATCTTATATGTCCTTTTTATTATCAACTTGGTAACCCAATCATATTTGGTGAGATACTTTTCGAGATTATGACTTCTTACCACATACATAAATTTGAAACTTCGATATACATAATTCAAATACAATAATTCTACTAATGCTGATTGCCTTGCTCTATTGTCAATGATATAATCAAACTTTTCGGTAATAAAGTACTGTCTTAATTTCCGTATCCTTTTAAACCGTTTCCATTGATTATCTGGTAACGATTTATCCAATCCCAAATTAAATAGATGCCCTTCAAATTCGTAATCTATAGCATCGGTCAACAGGACAAGGTGCACCTGATAAGCTTCATCTTGTAGCATTTTGGTTAAAATTGCGGTAGATCGCTCTGCTCCTCCCTTGGCCAAAGAAATTGAAACAACGCATATTTTTAAATTACTTTTAGTCAATGTTATGTTGATTAGTAAATACTTTTTTTATTACCTAAGTTTACAGAATCAAATATACAATTAATGAAGATACTTTTGGTTGGTGAGTATAGTCGACTACATAATTCCTTAAAGGAAGGACTTCATGCTTTGGGTCACAAAGTCACATTGGTTTCATCAGGTGATTTTTTTAAAAATTTCCCCTCTGATATTAAGATTCAGAGATATTATGATAATGGATTAGGTAAAAAGGTAAAAGTTGGTTTGTATAAACTTTTTAAAGCTGACATCACATCCATTAGCATTAA
>JBGTDZ010000323.1:0-3738 GCA_041748055.1 Aquaticitalea sp. | reverse complement strand
ATAAAAAAGACCCAAAACAATTACATTTTGGGTCTTTTTTTGTTTTTATATGATCAATCCAAATAATAGATGTATCCGAAGTTCAACCATACCAACCAGTCGGTGGCCCTGTCGGACTTTAGCTTATGATCGAGGCCATCTACCCAGTTGTTAAAATAGTATTGCCATCTCAAATCTACCATCAAATCCGACAGAATAGTAAGTTTATACCTTGTGCCTATGCTTCCAGTTATGGACCATGTGGTTCCGCCATCAGTATTAACGGGATAGGTAGGATGCGCAGCATCAGGTACCCAGCCTACAAACAAGTTTTCTGAATCGAAAATATCGCCTTCAGGATTGGTCGTGCGGGCTGTTGGATTATAAGTGGTAAAGCGCGGACCAACACTCACAAAAGGAGCAAAAGAATATCTTGTGGCTGCAAAAGCCCGAATACTATACGGAAAATATTCAAGGGACATCCCGATGTCTAGGTTGTTTGCGCTGCCGTGATGTGTCCTAAGGTTATCGTAAGAAGGTTTTGGATTGTCAACCCATTCTCCAAAATGATCCAACTTGGTGGTGTTGTATGAAATTTCGCTTCTTAACTTAAAATGGTCATTAAAATAGGTATCGGTTGAATAACAATTACAATCAGCCCTATACGAAAAGTTGATATAATGAATAAGGCCAATCCCTATCCCAGTATTGCCGGCATTGGTCTCAAAATCATGACGAACTCCATAATCAGATTGAAAAGCAACTGGTCCAACAATGACTCCAATTTCATGTGAAAAGCCAAGTTGGGCAAATCCACAATTTATACCAAACAAGAACAATGATATAAAGGTTAACTGTTTAAAATTGAACGCCATAAGTCGATGTTTAATTGGGGCATAGTTACCAACAAATATATGAAAACTCAGATAACAAACAAATAAAACAATCATAACGTGAATATTATGCTTTTATTGAGATTTTATAGTATTCTCGATTATTCAAAACTAAAATAGGAATATAAAAATATATATATGGAAATTTTAAAGATAATGTATCTTTGCGGTGCAAAATGAATAATTTATATTCCAAAAACAATATTTATGAAAAATCAAATAGAAGCTTTTTTAGACCTTGTCAAGAAAACTAACGGACATGAGCCTGAATTTTTACAAGCGGTTCATGAGGTTGCCGAAACAGTGATTCCTTTTATTGAAGACAATACAAAGTACAAAGGAAAAATGTTGTTGGAGCGTATGGTAGAACCAGAACGCACCATTATTTTTAGGGTGCCTTGGGTGGATGATAAAGGCAATACACAAGTCAACCGTGGATTTAGGATAGAATTCAATTCCGCGATTGGTCCATACAAAGGTGGTTTGCGTTTTCACCCTACGGTCAATTTGAGCATACTTAAGTTTTTGGGATTCGAGCAGACATTTAAAAATTCATTGACCACACTTCCAATGGGAGGAGGCAAAGGAGGTTCCGATTTTGATCCTAAAGGAAAGAGTGATAATGAAGTAATGCGTTTTTGCCAATCATTTATGAATGAATTGTTCCGTCATATTGGTCCCAATACCGACGTACCAGCAGGAGATATTGGTGTGGGAGGCCGCGAAATTGGCTTTATGTTTGGTCAATATAAAAGATTGAGAAACGAGTTTACAGGTGTCTTTACAGGAAAAGGGATATCGTATGGAGGCTCCTTGATTCGCCCCGAGGCTACAGGATATGGCTGTGTGTACTTTGCCAAGAACATGTTGGCCACACGTGGAGATTCATTCAAAGGAAAAACCATCGTAATTTCAGGATCAGGGAATGTAGCACAATATGCCTGTGAAAAAGCAACAGAAATGGGCGGAAAAGTTGTGACCATGTCCGATTCTGGAGGTTATATATATGATAAGGATGGTATTGATGCTAAAAAGTTGGCCAAGATCATGGACATCAAAAACGTGAAACGTGGACGCATCAGCGATTATGTAAAAACCTATAAATCCGCGACCTACCATGCAGATGCCCGTCCTTGGACGGTAAAATGTGATATTGCCTTGCCTTGTGCAACTCAAAATGAGTTAAATGAAAAAGAGGCAAATGCTTTGATAAAAAATAAGGTCATCGCTGTTGCCGAAGGAGCGAATATGCCAACAACACCAGAGGCGATTACCGCATTTCAAAAAGCAAAAGTACTGTTTTCGCCTGGTAAAGCATCGAACGCAGGTGGCGTTGCAACCTCTGGTTTGGAAATGAGCCAAAATTCATTGCGACTTAACTGGACGCGCAAAGAAGTGGATGAAAAACTCCATACCATCATGAATGACATCCACCAATCATGTGTAACTTACGGAACTGAAAAAGATGGGTTTGTGAACTATGTGAAAGGTGCAAATATTGCTGGCTTCGTGAAGGTAGCCGATGCGATGTTGGCCCAAGGGGTGGTATAAACTGATAATTATTAATGGAAGCTCTCTTAACATCACGTTATGAGAGCTTTTTTATTGAAGTACATATGAATAGTTATATTTTGTCGTTAGTAATAAATATCTTTGGTCCCATATTGAGCATCCAATGTTAAAAAAAATTGCTTTATTTTTTCTTTTGATAGTCTCACTGTCTAGCAACGCACAAGACTTTTCGGCACTTTGGGAAGGTTATTTTTCATATTATACCATCAATGATGTCACCCAAAGTAATACTAAAATTTACGCAGCTTCGGAGAACGCTATCTTTAGTTATGATTTGGCTACCAATCAATTACAGACCATAACGACAATTGACGGCTTGTCTGGAGAAACCATTACGGCTATCCATTACAGTGACACGCATCAGTTGTTGGTGATAGGATTTGAGAACGGCCTTGTTGAGATTTATTCGGAATCTGAAAACTTCATTCTGTCTGTGGTGGATATCATCGAGAAGGAAACCATTGCTCCCAACATTAAGCGCATCAATCATTTTAATGAATATAATGGGGTGGTCTATATTTCAACGGATTATGGTATCTCAGTCTATGATTTGCAGCGTTTGGAATTTGGGGACACTTATTTCATTGGCAATGGAGGAGCCCAGATCAGCATTAAACAGACAACGATTTTTGAAGATGCAATCTATGCCGCATGCTTTGGAGGCAACGGCGTAAAAAAAGCTTCACTCAATAATCCCAACCTGATTGACTTTCAACAATGGCAAACACTCATCAGCGGTGATTTTTTGGCCGTAGAGACTGTTGGCGCTTCCTTGTATGCCCTGAGATCTAATGGAACTTTAAACGCTGTGGTCAACGATAATTTCAATCAAATTTTCGTCTATCCACAAGTGCCTCGAGATATGCGTTCTGTAGATGACAATCTTATTGTGACAACCCAAAGCAGTATCTATGTTTATGATTCTGGGTTTAACACAATTTCCACAGCATCTGGTAATGCAGAATTCCCAACCCAATTTACCTCCGCCACCACAAAAGATGATTATATATATATAGGGACCACCAGTTTTGGTGTCTTACGCACTGAGCTATTGAACCCACAGGAATATACCGTCATTAGACCTGATGGACCTTTACGGAATGACACTTTTAAAATTAATGCTACTGGCAATGGTGTTTGGGCCACTTATGGGGATTATGATGTATTTGCAAATCCGTATCCCGTAAGAAGCTATGGCATCAGCCATTTGGTTGAAGATGTATGGAACAACATTCCCTATGACAGTTTGTTGATGGCTAATAACCTTGCAGATATTAGTATCAATCCTTTCAAT
>JBGTDZ010000322.1:0-4211 GCA_041748055.1 Aquaticitalea sp. | reverse complement strand
TATACTGCCGTCATCAGTGCTTTGGGTACAGGCGGACTGATATCAAATACGACCATAGAGGTAACTGTTTTTAGTTCCTTTGACGATCCTGAAGCAAAATTATTATTAAGTGGAGGCATAGGAAATAGTAAGACTTGGTATTGGGCAGCAGCACAACTTGGACACTTGGGCGTAGGTCCAACCTTTCAGCAAGACCCTACCCAATATACATTTCCTGCATATTACACGGCGCAACCTTTTGAAAAGGCAGGAGATCCACAAAGTAGCTGTATTTATGAAGATGAGTTGATGTTCTCATTAAATGCAAACAATCAGTTGACATATCAACTTAACAATAATGGACAGACGTATTTTAATGGAGCTCACGCTTCAGTTGGTGGTGGTTCTGGAGCTAATGGTGATGTTTGCCTTGCTTTCGATACTTCAGCACCAAGCTTGGTTTCTTTAGCACCTTCATCAAGCGGATTGCCAGAAGAAGATACCCGGGGAACTGAGATGATTTTTACTAACCCAAACAATTTCATGGGCTATTATGTAGGTTCCAATGTTTACGAAATATTGGAATTGACAAATACTATTCTTAGAGTTAGAACTTTGGATGCTTTAAATCCAGCTTTGGCTTGGTATCATATTTTTACCACAACACCACCCACAGAGGATTTTGAAACCATATATAATAATTTGGTTTTTGAAGATAATTTTGACACAAATGGCCCACCCAATCCTGCCAATTGGACTTATGATTTAGGTGGCGGAGTCAACGGTTGGGGCAACGGGGAAGAACAGATCTACACAAATAATTCAGAGAATGTCATTGTCGAAGATGGTAAACTTAAAATAACTGCTAAAAAAGTAGGCAATAGCTATACTTCGTCTCGTATTAAGACTGAGAATCTTTTCGAATTTACTTATGGCCGTGTTGAGGTAAGGGCTAAACTTCCCACCGGAGGAGGAACTTGGCCTGCAATTTGGATGCTGGGTCAAGATTACGCAACCAATACTTGGCCTGGCTGTGGGGAAATTGATATCATGGAACATGTGGGAAATGATCAAAATAACGTTCATGCAACGCTTCACTTCCCGGGTAATTCGGGGGGCAATGGTGTTAGCGGTAGCACAATAGTTGATACGGTTTCAACAGAATTCCATAACTATTCTGTGGAATGGACTCCCGACGTCATTAAGTTTTTGGTGGACGATGTTGTGTTTCATTCCTTTGCAAACACCTCAGCAACTCCATTCAATAATGATTTTTTCATCATACTCAACGTGGCCATGGGCGGGAATTTTGGTGGTGCAATCGACCCTAATTTCACACAGTCCACATTGGAAATTGAATACGTTAGAGTTTACCAATAGATGAAGAACTTTTTTTATATAATACTTTGTTTTAGCTCAATAGTTGCATTGGAATCCTGTGTGGACGCCAATGCAACTATCTTATCGCAAACTTCTACTCAGTTTGTAACAGCTGATTCTATTGATATAAAAGTCAATGAGCTGTTAAGTAAAATGACATTGGAAGAAAAAATTGGGCAGATGAACCAATACAACGGATTTTGGGACGTTACTGGTCCAATTCCCGCAGGAGGTGATGCTGCCCAGAAATACGATCACTTAAGAAAGGGATGGGTTGGGTCTATGCTGAATGTGAGAGGGGTAAAGGAAGTCAGAGCAATACAAAAAATTGCAGTAGAAGAAACCAGATTGGGAATTCCTTTAATCATAGGCTTTGATGTTATTCATGGATATAAAACCATTAGTCCCATTCCATTGGCAGAAGCTGCAAGTTGGGATTTGGAAGCCATGAAACTATCTGCCCAGATGGCTGCTGAAGAAGCGGCTGCTGCAGGCATAAATTGGACGTTCGCCCCAATGGTCGATATCTCTAGAGATGCACGTTGGGGACGTGTGATGGAAGGCGCAGGGGAAGATCCTTTTTTAGGTTCAAAAATCGCAATTGCCAGAGTTCAGGGGTTTCAAGGGGATGATCTTTCAGAACCCAATACCATTGCAGCCTGTGCCAAACATTTTGCTGGTTACGGTTTTGCAGAAGCGGGCAGGGATTATAATACAGTTGATGTTGGTACGTCTACGTTATACAATATTATATTTCCACCATTCAAAGCTGCCGCAGATGCTGGCGCAAGGACTTTTATGAATTCGTTCAATGAGTTGAATGGAATCCCAGCAACCAGCAGTAGCTTTTTGCAACGTGATATTCTAAAAGGTAAATGGAATTTTAATGGCTTTGTAGTTTCCGACTGGGGATCTATGACGGAGATGATAGCGCACAGACAGGCAAAAAACCTAAATCAAGCGGCAGAATTAGCCATAAAAGGTGGATCTGACATGGACATGGAATCTTATGGATACGTTAAGGAACTGTCATCTCTTGTAAAATCGGGTAGCGTAAACGAATCAATGATTGATGATGCCGTAAAGCGAATTTTAAGGTTAAAATATGAGTTGGGCCTTTTTGATGACCCCTATAAATATTGCAACGAAGACAGGGAAAAAAATGTTATGGGTAGCAAAAAAATCAATGCTGCTGTTTTGGATATAGCAAAAAAATCCATTGTATTGCTCAAAAATGAAAACAATCTACTCCCACTGAAAAAGGAAGGTCAGAAAATTGCACTTATAGGTGCTTTGGCAAATGACAAAACCAGTCCTTTGGGAAGTTGGCGTATTGCCGCAGATGATGGTACTGCAATTTCTGTGTTGGAAGGCATGCAAGCTTATAAAGGAAATACCATCACCTATACTAAAGGCACAGATGTAGTAACAGGAGAAACACTATTTCCTAAAGAAATGACCATTAACCTTTCTGACAGAAGTGGATTTGATGCAGCAATTACCGCAGCAAAATCTGCAGATATCGTCATTATGGTTTTGGGTGAGCATGGATTGCAAACTGGCGAAGGAAGGAGCCGTTCCGATCTGTCCTTGCCAGGTCTGCAACAGGAGTTATTGGAAACTATTCATAAAGTAAATAAAAACATTGTCTTGGTACTCAACAACGGTAGGCCTTTGACCATTACGTGGGCAGATGCAAACATTCCTGCCATTGTGGAAGCTTGGCATTTAGGCACACAAAGTGGTCATGCCATTGCACAAGTACTTTATGGAGATTATAATCCGAGTGGCAAATTGCCAATGACGTTTCCCAAAAATGTTGGCCAAGTACCTATTTATTATAACCATAAAAGTACTGGACGACCTACGCTTCCCGCCGCAGGAGAAGTTTTTTGGTCTCATTACAGCGATGTCAGTAACGATCCTTTGTACCCCTTTGGTTATGGGTTAAGCTACACGACATTCTCTTATAGTAATTTAAATGTAAAGGTGCTTTCCAAAAATAAAGTTGAGGTGACTTTTGATTTGACAAATACCGGGAAAGTTATGGGTAAAGAAGTTGCACAGCTCTACTTAAGGGACGAATTTGCAAGCGTCACAAGGCCGGTTAGGGAATTGAAAGGTTTTGAATTGGTAACATTAAATCCGAATGAAACAAAAACCTTAAACTTTGTATTGACCGAAGATGAATTAGGGTATTTTGACAACAATGGAGAATACATAATTGAACCAGGCGATTTCAAAATTTTTGTCGGTGGAGATTCCAATGCCAAATTAGAAGCAAAATTTGAACTGAAATGAAAAAAAATTACTATCTTATACTGGTCTTTTTAATTTTATGTAAATTCCACATTCATGCTCAAAAACTCATTTTTGAAGAACAATTCGAAGGACATATTTTGAATGAATCTATATGGAATTACGAATTAGGGAATGGTTGCCCAATTATTTGTGGATGGGGTAACAATGAAAGACAATATTATACCAAAGATAATGTATCAGTTAAGGATGGTTTCCTAACGATTACCTCCACAAAAGATTCTTTATACCAATCTGGAAGGATAACAACCAAAAACAAGTTTGAATTCCAGTATGGAACAATTGAGGTAAGAGCAAAATTAGCTTTAGGTAGAGGTGTATGGCCTGCTATCTGGATGCTTGGAAGTAACATATCGGAAGTTGGATGGCCAAAATCGGGAGAAATAGACATTATGGAATATGTAGGAAAGACACCTCATGAAATACATAACACCTTGCACACGCAAGATAGTCATGGCAAGTCAGTAAATACTAAAATTACCACGATTGATCTTATTGAAGATGGTTTCCATATTTACAAAGCCAATTGGACA
>JBGTDZ010000321.1:0-1894 GCA_041748055.1 Aquaticitalea sp. | reverse complement strand
GACAATCAGCAAACCAAATTCTACACAGACCTTTGGCATATCCTTCTCGGCAGACATATCCTGAATGATGTGAGTGGTGATTATCCCGATTATACACAAGGTGAACGTTATGCCAATTTTACAAAAGCCAAACTCAAAGTGCGCAAACTGCCCATGGATACAGATGGTAATGCTAAATTCAACATGTATAATTGTGATGCGCTGTGGCTGACACAATGGAATCTAAATATTGTGTGGGGGCTGGCTTGGCCTGAAATTATGGATGATTTTTCTGCGTCATTGGTTCAATATGCTGAAAATGGTGGTTTGTTGCCACGCGGTCCCATTGCTGGAGGTTATTCCTATATTATGACAGGAACGCCTGCTAGTAATCTCATTGCAAGCACCATGTTAAAGGATTTAATGACTAAAACCGATAAAGAAAAAGCATTTAAACTGACCAAACAAAACCACATGCCTGGAGGCATGATGGGAGATACACGTGAAGAATTACAATTTTATATTGATAACGGTTATTGTCCCGGGAATGCTGGAAAAACACTCGAATGGGCTTTTCAGGATTGGTCATTGGCTCAAATGGCTAAAAAACTGAATAAAACGAAAGATTATAACACTTTTATGAAGCGTTCCAAAACCTGGCCAATTTTATTTAATAAGGATTTAAATCTCATCTTACCGAAAGATGACAAAGGCGAGTGGATGCATCACGACCCATTAAGCGGAAAGGGTTGGATTGAATCCAATTCTTGGCAAGGAACATGGCAGGTTTCACATGATATTGCAACCCTATCAAAGCAGATGGGAGGAAATGACAAACTTGCAGAAATGCTCAATTTTGCCTTTGAACAAGCAGAACCTGAAGATTTCGTTTTCGGCTATAGCAACGGCTACATCAGTTATGCAAATCAACCAGGATGCTCTAATGCACATGTGTTCAGTCATGTTGGTAAACCTTGGTTGACTCAATATTGGGTTCGTAAAGTCAATGAACAAGCCTATGGCGGAGTAACTGTAGACGAAGGTTATGGAGGTCATGACGAAGACGAAGGACAAATGAGCGGTGTAAGCGCCTTGATGTCTATGGGATTATTTAGTTTAACTGGAAATAACAACATTGAGCCACGTTATGAATTAACAAGTCCTGTTTTTGACGAAATTAAAATCAAACTGGACAATAGGTATTATAAAGGCAAAGAATTTATAATTACGACTAGAAACAATTCTTTCGACAATATGTATATTCAAAGTGCGACCTTAAATTCCGAACCACTTAATACGTATTGGTTTTTGCATAATGATTTCCAAAAAGGAGGTAATCTTGAAATTGTTTTGGGTCCTGCACCCAATAAAGAATGGGGCAAAGAAAACTAGGTAGATTGGATTCGGGTTTGACAAGTAAAAATTAAATGCCTCATGGTAAGATATGGTGTCTTTATGATTTTATCCATGCTTTTGTTCACTTGTAGCGAAGACGATTCTGGTAGAACTTTTTCAATACTTACTGCCAATGAAACTGGAATTGACTTTTCCAATGATCTGTCATTGGATGGACAACTCAATATCCTCAATTATATTTATTATTTCAATGGAGGTGGTGTTGCTTCAGGCGATATCAATAATGATGGTTTGATAGATTTATATTTTACTGGAAATGAAGTTTCAAGTGAATTATTTCTCAACAAAGGAAAATTCAAATTTGAGAACATCACCACATCATCCAATACCGCCACTACAGATTGGTCTTCTGGGGTTACCATGGCAGATATCAATGCAGATGGTTGGCTGGATATTTACGTATGTCGCACGGGAAATCCAAATCCTGATAAAAGAATGAATTTATTGTTCATCAATCAAAAAGACAATACATTTAAAGAAATGGCAAAAGAATACGGTT
>JBGTDZ010000320.1:0-5901 GCA_041748055.1 Aquaticitalea sp. | reverse complement strand
GTAATTAACTTTAGTATATTCCTTGGCCACATTTACATTGTAGTGTTCAAAAAATTTATGGATTTTCCTTTTATCTCTGCACATACTAACAAAATCAACGGAAGAAATAATAACCATGATACCTAACTTTTCAAATCGTGCTTTATTTTTTGCAAGTTGAAGCAATTCAGTATCTATGGTAGGGATAATCAAACCAATCTTTTGGCTTTTACAAAAATCTAGTAAAGTATCGATATAATTAAGTTCATCCAATCTAGGAACTTTAAAAAACGAATCCGCAACTTGGCAAGCAGCTGATAATATTGGCTCTGAATCAGTGGCATATACTTTACCTTTTGGGTATATTTTTCTTAATTCTTTTTGAAATGATCTTACAAGAGAAACTCTACGTCCCGCTGATGTAATTAAAATATTCATTCTTCCAATTTAGATTATTGATTAAACAAAACGTGATTAGAGCCCATAAATATAATATAGATAAAACAATCTATGTTGTAAAATAGACATAAAACAAAATAAGGTTTTAGTTTAGAATGACAAGGTGTGATTATTTTTCTATTTTTACTTCTATTTAGTGAGGAATATGCGTATGGATTTTGAGTTATATGTATTTAGAGGTAATATTGGGGGATTTCCTTGGTTTTTCAGTGGATGATTATCGAAAAAAATTTTCAAATGTGCCGGAAGAAATCGGAATCTCAAGTTAAATGATATGGTTTTCGGGTCAAGTTATCTTTTTTTCTCGCTGTTAACGTAAAAAACTGTTTTTTATCGTATATATTAGGTCTATCCTGTTTTATTGATGGATATTTATTCAAAATTTCACAGTTTACAAATACCCTAACCTTTAAATTGTTGGGAATATAAAAGTGTAGATTGTAAAATTCCTGTCCCCAGGCTCCCTCGCTAGACAATAAAATTGAATAGTGCTAAACTTATGTAACGATTACTTATGGATACTAAAATTTGGTTATCCTCGCCACACATGGGTGGCAAAGAACAAGACTATATCAACCAAGCTTTTGAGACCAACTGGATTGCTCCTTTAGGTCCTAATGTCACTGGTTTTGAAGAAGATATTCACCAATATTTAGGTGATGGATCATTCGTGGCAGCTTTGAGTTCAGGAACAGCTGCAATTCATTTAGGGTTAAACATATTAGGAGTTGGATACGGAGATGAGGTAATTTGCCAAAGCAAAACTTTTTCCGCCTCTGCAAACCCAATTGTATATTTGGGTGCTACGCCCGTATTTGTAGATAGTGAAAAAGACACTTGGAATATATGTCCTGAACTACTTGAGGCTGCCATTAAAGACCGAATTGAAAAAGGTAAAAAGCCCAAAGCCATTGTCGCCGTGCACCTTTATGGAATGCCATACAAAGTAAAAGAAATTCATAGAATTGCTAAAGCTTACGAGATTCCAGTTTTAGAAGATAGCGCAGAAGCCTTGGGAAGTACCTATAAAGGTAAAAAATGTGGCACATTCGGAGATATTTCTATACTGTCATTTAATGGGAACAAAATAATTACAACATCTGGTGGAGGTGCCTTGGTTTCCAAAGATGAGAAAGTAAAACAAAGAGCTATATTTTTAGCCACGCAATCTAGAGATAATGCCGTTGAATATTTGCATTCACATATTGGATATAATTATAGAATGTCCAATGTGTTAGCAGGAATCGGTAGAGGTCAGATGCAGGTTTTAGATAAGCGTGTTGAGGCAAGAAGGAAAAATCATGAATATTACAAAAAGAATTTAGCTCGCTTTGAGCAAATTTCTTTTTTAGATGAACCAACTGGACATTTTTCAAATCGATGGTTGACTTGTATAGTTACAGAATCCGAACGTATGCGTGAAGAATTGAGATTAATGCTTGATAAGGAGAACATTGAATCTAGACCTCTATGGAAGCCTATGCACCAACAGCCGGTTTTTAAAGAATGTCCGCTATATTTAAACGGTATTTCTGATGAGTTATTTAAAAAAGGATTATGTTTGCCTAGCGGATCTAACTTATCTGATAATGAACTTGATAGGATATTATCCACTATAAATCGTTATTTTAGTATATGATACGCCAATTATTACATAAAGTTTCACACAGATATGCATCGAAATGGCTCATTTTGTTGATAGATATCAGTATTGTAATAATTACATTTTTCTTCGCATATATCATTCGGTTTAATTTTCAAATCGATTTTGAGGTAGAGGAGTTATTTGGTCAACTGCCTTACGTATTTTTTGCTTCACTTGTCAGTTTTTTATTAGTTGGGTCGCACAAAGGCGTGGTTAGGTTCACCGGATTTAAGGATGTGGTGAATATCATCATAGGTGTCAACATCATGGCGACTATTTTGATTATTTCCACATTTATAAGTAGGCATTTTAATTATGAGGAATTCTATGACATTCCCGGTTCCATTATATACATCCATTTATTGTTAAATATAATGTTCCTGATTGGGTTTAAGTTTTTTATCAAATCATTGTATAATAACTTAACACATGACTTTAAATTCTTTAAGAAGGTTCTAATTTTTGGTGCTGGAAACTCTGGTATGATCACGTATGAGGCACTTACCAACGATCCTACAAGTGAAACCGAGGTTATAGGATTTATAGACGATAATGATCAGAAAATAGGCAAGAAAATCAATTTGTTGAATGTTTATGGTTTTGATAAAATCACCAAGAGTTTTATAGTTAAACATCAGGTTGATGAAGTCATTATTTCAATTCAGAATATCGAGTCGTCCCGCCTGCTGGAAATTACTGGTAAATTATTTAGCTTAGGCTTAAAGGTAAAAATTGTGCCTCCGGTCAGGCAATGGATTGATGGCGACTTGAGCGTAGTACAAATCAAAGACGTAAAAATTGAGGATTTGTTAGGTAGGGAACCGATATCAATTGCCAATGCAGAAATGATAGATGAATATGAAAATCAAATTATATTTATCACAGGGGCTGCTGGTTCAATAGGAAGTGAAATCGCCCGCAAGCTTTCTGAATTTAATTATAAGAAGTTAATTCTTATCGATTCAGCCGAGTCTGCGCTCTACGAATTAGAACAAGAATTTATACAGAAGGGACTCACAAACTTTATTGCAATTGTTGCTGATATCAGAGACCATAATAGAATGGACCAATTGTTTAATTTATACAAACCTAAAAAGTTGTTTCATGCAGCTGCGTATAAGCATGTTCCATTAATGGAGAATAATCCATATGAAGCAGTATGTGTAAACATTATGGGTACGAAAAATTTAGCGGATTTGTCGGTTAAGCATGGTGTTAACAAATTTATACTCATTTCGACGGATAAAGCCGTAAACCCTACAAATGTGATGGGTGCCACCAAAAGAATTGCTGAATTATATGTGAATTGTCTTCAAGAAAAAGGCAATACCAAATTTATTACAACACGATTTGGAAACGTTTTGGGCTCAAACGGTTCAGTAATCCCGCTCTTTAAAAAACAAATTGACGCTGGGGGGCCACTTACAGTAACCCATAAAGATATTACCAGGTATTTTATGACTATTTCCGAAGCTTGTCAATTGGTGGTGGAAGCTGCTACTATGGGTAATGGAGGCGAAATATTTGTATTCGATATGGGAAAATCTGTAAAAATTTATGATTTAGCAGTTAATATGATAATATTATCTGGTTTGCGCTTTCCGGAAGATATTGATATAAAAATTACAGGTTTGCGTCCCGGTGAAAAAATATATGAAGAGTTACTCGCCAATGGCGAAAAAACCCGGCCTACTTATAATGAAAAAATAATGATTGCCAAAACAAAAAAATTGGACGTTGAGGATATAGAAGATAAAATTGAAAAACTTCGTGTCAACCATACCAAGATGCAAAATTTGGAAATTGTCTCAATAATCAAAGAAATTATTCCAGAATATCTTTCCAATAACTCAACATATGAAGTCTTGGACGTCAAAAAATAACAACCCGATAAGAAATATATTTATGAACCTTAAGATAAACACACCAAGCCTCTTTTTTACTATTACCATAATTTCTCTGGTAGTTTTGTCATCATGCGCCTCAAGGAAGGATATGGTCTATTTTCAGGATGAGCCATTATTAGATAATGAAATCAACAATATGAATTTTGAATTAGTATATCAACCAAATGATTTGATTACCATAGACATTAGTGGAGCAGACCCGGAAACAATCCAACCATATAAATTACCTCCAGTAACATTTGATGAAAACATGCCAGTATTGAACGCTCAAGGAACGTTGAGAATGCAGGCTTATTTGATTGACGTGAATGGGAATATCGAATTCCCTTCTTTAGGCACCTTGAAAATTGGAGGAATGACCCGTACCCAAACGATTGCCTTTTTCAAAGAAAAGCTCTCAGAATTCGTTAAAGATCCCATCATTAATGTACGGCTAGCCAACTTTAGCATTTCTGTTTTGGGGGAAGTAAACAGACCAGGCGTTTATAACATTTTAGATGAACGGGTCTCCTTAAGTGAAGCTTTGGGTTTGGCAGGTGATTTGACCAATAATGGCATACGTAATAATATTTTCTTGATTCGGGAACTCAACGGAAAGAAACGTTTTGCAAAGTTAGATCTTACCTCTATCAACGTTGTTAATTCCCCATTATATTATTTGGTGCAAAATGATGTTATATATGTAGAGCCCAATAATGCAAAAGTAAGATCATCAACATATAATCCAAATACAGCAATTGTGATTTCTGCAATTTCGACATTGGCCACCATTGCGGCTATTTTAATTAGATAACATAATTTTCAAGACTACACCTCACACATGATTCAATCTTCTCCTGATAATAAAGAAACATTAATAGGCATTGTTGAGCTTTATCTTTCGAAGTGGAAACTAATACTTCTTTGCTTGATTATTGCTCTAGCTTTGGCTTTTTTAAAAATACGTTACAGTACTTATCTATATGAAGCTACCGCGACCATTAAGCTTAAACAGGACGAAAATTCAAAGAAACTTCCAGAAATCTCAGCAATTCAAAATTATGGCATATTTGCGAATGACTTTTCCAAGGTCATAGACGAAGTGGAAATACTAAAATCAAGAACGATTATTACTCAAGTCGCCACCGACCTAAAATTAAACATCCAATATTTTGTTACTGGAAAAGTAAAAGCACTGGAGGTTTATGAAAATCCGCCTGTGAACATCAGCTTTTTTGCAAGTGATTCTATCATCAATAAATATAAACAATCTATTTTCATCCAGATTATATCTGAAGACCAATTTGAATTGTCCCAAATCAATAACAATAAATTATTGGAACTTGACAAAGGAGAAACTTCTGTTCACAATTTTGGGGACAAGACCACATTAAAATTTGGATCGTTTGTCATCACTCCCAATCCTGGTACTTATGGTTCTGAAATTGGTACTTTCGTTGAAATAAAACTCATACCATTAAATAAAGTCGTCGAAAATTATTTACGCAAAATAAAGGTAGAGATGTCTAAAGAGTCTAACGTTATAAAACTGTCAATTAAAGAAGAAATCAAAGAAAAAGCTCGCTTGATTCTTGACAAGCTCATCGAAAAATATAATCAAGATGTCATTGTCGATAAAGAAGCAGTCATCCAAACAACTTCTGATTTTATAACCAATCGCTTGGACGTCGTTTCTAACGAGTTGGAACAAGTAGATTTCACGGCAGAAACTTTGCAGAAAAAAAATCGATTGACCGCAATTGCTTCTCAGTCCAATATCTATTTGGAAAGTGAAAGACAAAATGAGACTAAAATCATTGAAACAGCAAATCAATTGCAGTTGATAGATTATATGAAAGACCACTTATCGGAACACAATAAAACATCCGATTTGCTACCTGCCGATGTAGGTATTTCTGATAATTCGGTTTC
>JBGTDZ010000319.1:0-7061 GCA_041748055.1 Aquaticitalea sp. | reverse complement strand
ATATGCCGGTGATGTATTTGAAAATATGTCGATGGAAGGGCGAATGACCGTCTGCAATATGAGTATTGAAATGGGCGCGCGTGGCGGAATGATTGCGCCAGACGCAACAACTTTCGAGTATCTTGCAGGACGTGAATTTGCACCAAAAGGCGATGGATTTGAAAAAAAAGTAGCTTATTGGAAAACCCTTCCAACGGATGCCGATGCCACCTTTGACAAAGAGTATTTCTTTGATGCCGAAGATATTGAGCCGATGGTTACCTATGGCACCAATCCGGGAATGGGTATCAAGATTTCAGAAACCATTCCAGAAACCATTGATGCATCTATCCAAAAGTCCTTGGATTATATGGATTTTAAAAAAGGTGAAAGCCTTATCAACAAACCTATCAATTTTGTATTCATTGGAAGTTGCACCAACTCACGCATCGAAGATTTTAGAGTGGCCGCCAATTACATAAAAGGAAAACAAAAAGCGCCCAATGTTACGGCATGGTTGGTGCCTGGAAGTAAACAGGTAGAAGCCCAAATCATTGAAGAAGGCCTCAAAGTCATTTTTGACGAAGCTGGGTTTGAATTGCGACAACCTGGCTGTTCGGCATGTTTGGCGATGAATGATGATAAGATTCCACAGGGTGAGTATTGCGTGTCTACCTCCAACAGAAATTTTGAAGGAAGACAAGGGCAAGGTTCAAGAACCATTTTGGCGAGTCCATTGATGGCGGCTGCAACTGCGGTTGAAGGGAAAATTATTGATATTACGAAGCAATTGAATTGAAATAAAGAATAGCCACGAATTCACGAATGATTTTGAGAAATGAACCCTTAAAGATTCGTGAATTCGTGGCAAAGAAAATAAAGATTAATAAATAAAAATAGATTCCTGCTGGAGTTTATCTTGAGCGGAGTCGAAAGACGGGAAGTTAATATGGAAAAGTTTACAACATTAACATCTAAAGCAATTCCATTGAATATTGAAAATGTGGATACCGACCAAATCATTCCTGCGCGTTTTCTAAAAGCGACGGACAGAGAAGGGTTTGGAGACAATGTTTTTAGGGATTGGCGCTATGATAAATTAGGAAATCCAAATCCCGATTTCGTTCTAAATCATCCAGAATATTCTGGGAGTATTTTGGTAGCTGGTGATAATTTTGGCTGCGGTTCGAGTCGTGAACATGCAGCTTGGGCATTGACTGGTTACGGGTTCAAAGTAATTGTTTCCAGTTTTTTTGCTGATATTTTTAAAGGCAATGCATTGAACAATAGCCTACTTCCGGTACAAGTATCGGCTGATTTTTTAAAGGTTTTATTATCTGAAATCAAAGAAAAGCCAACAACTAAACTCATCGTAAATCTTGAAAACCAAACCATTTCCATTGAAGGAACTTCCTTTAAAGAATCCTTTGATATCGATGCCTACAAAAAAACCTGTATGATTAATGGATATGACGATATTGATTATTTATTGAGCAAAATAGAAACTATTGAAGCTTTTGAAAGAAGTCGGCAGTAATCAGTCTTCAGATGGCAGTCCTCAAAAGATGAATAGTGAGGATTGAAAGTCAGTTAACGCTGGAAGTTTGCGTTAGCGATTGAACGGCATGTTTGAGCTCTCCCGATTTTTCATCGGGAAGCGAGTAGTGAAAGCGCGACCCTTGTGGTAACGTCTAAAAATTGAAACTATAAAATGAGATTCCTGCCTTCGCAGGAATGAAAATAATAAATATGAAATTAAATATAGCTATATTATCAGGTGACGGAATCGGTCCAGAGGTGACCGCCCAATCCATCAAAGTATTAAAGGCCATAGCCTTTCAATTCAATCACACCTTCGTATTCAAGGAAGCGCTTGTAGGTGCCATTGCCATTGACAAAACAGGTAGTCCATTGCCAGCCAAAACTCTGGAATTATGCAAATCTGCAGATGCGATTTTATTTGGTGCCATTGGTGACCCAAAATATGATAATGACCCATCGGCAAAAGTGCGTCCGGAACAAGGTTTGTTGAAACTTCGAAAGGAATTGGGATTGTATGCAAACATTCGTCCGGTAAAAGCTTACGAGACACTTTTGGACAAATCACCTTTAAAGCGACACATTATTGAAGGCACTGATATCAGTATTTATCGTGAATTGACAGGAGGTATCTATTTTGGTGAAAAAAAGTTAAGTGAAGATGGCAATACCGCTTCCGACCTATGTGAATACTCTCGTTTTGAAATAGAGCGCATTGCACATTTGGCGTTTAAAGCTGCGCAAACCCGAAGGAAAAAATTGACGCTTGTAGACAAAGCGAATGTACTTGAAAGCTCTCGTCTATGGCGCAGGGTAGTGACTGAATTCGCTTCACAATACTCTGACGTCGCATTGGATTTTCTATTTGTGGACAATGCTGCCATGCAGATGATTTTGAATCCAAGGCAGTTTGATGTGATTCTGACGGAAAACATGTTTGGCGATATCATTAGTGACGAAGCAAGTGTTATTGGTGGCTCGATTGGATTATTGGCTTCGGCTTCCATTGGTGATAAGTATGCTTTATTTGAGCCCATACATGGGTCTTATCCACAAGCTACCGGAAAAGGAATTGCCAATCCTATTGCGTCGATTTTATCGGCTGCCTTGTTATTGGAACATTTCAGATTGTATGAAGAAGCAAAAACAATTTATAAAGCAGTTGATAAATCCCTTAAGCTTCAGATAACCACGCCAGATTTAAACGATAGCACAGAAAAAATATCAACCAGCAAAGTTGGAAATTTTATCGAAGATTTCATCAATAATCCGACGGACAGTAATAAAAACTTTGTGAATATACACTTGGGACAGTCTACTATTATTTAGATTAAATATTAAGGACTCTTATTTATTATCTAGAATTAAAAAGCACTCAATTGGGTGCTTTTTTTATATCAATTATCAATGCATCCTATTTCTAAATTGTTCGTAAAAATGCATTATTCAGATCAAAGAGTTAGACATGGCTAAAATGATTTATATCTTTTTCAATTGAATACAAAAAATTTCAATTGATTTTAGTAGATAATACTTTTATTACCTTTGAAACATACCTATTAAATTTAACTTATGGAAGTACTCGGAATAGATATTGGTGGATCTGGTATGAAAGGTGGATTAGTAAATTCAGTAACAGGAGAACTAGTCACTGAACGGTTTAGGATTCCAACCCCTGTTTCGAGAAAACCAGATGAAATGGCTCAGGTATTTAAGGAAATTGTCAATCATTTCAATTATAATGGCCCAGTTGGTTGTGGTTTTCCAAGTATAATTAAACATGGTATTTGTAAAGCTCCCGGCAATCTGCATAGTGATTGGTCCAATTTAAATGTCAAAGAATTGTTCACCAAAGTTTGTGGGTTACCTGTTACGGTCATCAACGATGCCGATGCTGCGGGTTATGCCGTAATGAATTATGGAATAGGAAAAGGAAAAACTGGATTGGTGATCATGATCACTATTGGCACAGGTTTGGGCAGTGGCGCTTTCTTTAATGGGGAACTCATACCCAATTTTGAAATGGGCCAGATTCCTTATAAGAAATACGATAAGATTGAACAATGGGCAGCTGTTTCCATAAAGGAGGCTAAAAATTTAAGCTTTAAAAAATGGGGAAAGCGTTTTAATAAATTTTTGGGATTGGTTGAAATCTTGGTATGCCCAGATTATATCATTCTTGGCGGGGGGACATCTGATGATTTTGACCTATTTAAAAAATACATCACCATCAAAACTCTTGTAAAGCCAGCACGCATGGGTAATTCTGCCGGTATTGTTGGAGCTGCCTGTGCTGCACTGCACCAAGGCCCTATAGATTAGTCTTTATTTAGGAAATTTTCCTTTAATCTTATCCAAACTTAAATTCCCGATACTACCAACATGAGTGTGGGTTTTAGAGGTATCAGGTTTATAAGTCCCTTCCTGTACTTGCTTACCAATGTTTTGATAAGCTTCCCTAAAGCTTATGCCCTGTTCTACCAATGTATTTATGTTATCAACCGTAAACAGATATTGGTATTTGGCATCATTCAAATCAATATCTTTAACAATGATTTGTTGGATGGCGTAATTAAAAATATCCAAAATGTCCTTCACATCTTCAATCGAATTGATCATATTTTCCTTCATCAATTGAAAATCGCGATGGTAACCACTGGGCAAATTATTCGTAATCAATACCATTTCTGTATGTAAGGCTTGAATTTTATTGCACTTCCCGCGAAGCAATTCAAACACATCAGGATTTTTTTTATGAGGCATGATGCTACTACCGGTGGTCAATTCATCTGGAAAGGTAATGAAACCAAAATTTTGGCTCATGTACAAGCAAATATCCATGGCAAAACGAGCAATCGTATTACACAAACTGCCCAATGCTAGAGCAATGGTGCGCTCACTTTTTCCTCGTGCCATTTGTGCGGCTACCACATTGTATTTCAAAGTTGAAAAACCCAGCTCTTTGGTTGTAAAATTTCTATCAATAGGAAAAGAACTTCCATAACCTGCCGCCGAACCCAATGGATTTTGGTCAACAGTCTTAATCGCTGCTTGCAATAAATATACATCATCGATCAGGACTTCGGCATAAGCAGAAAACCACAAGCCAAACGATGAAGGCATTGCTACTTGAAGATGGGTGTAACCTGGAAGCAACCTATTTTTATGCGTTTCGGCCAAAGCAAGAAGCGTATTGAAAAACGTTTCAGTTTTTTCGTAAACCAGCTTTAAGCTGTCTTTATAAAATAACTGCAACGCGACCAAAACTTGGTCATTTCTAGAGCGTGCGGTATGAATTTTTTTCCCGATATCACCAAACGTTTTAGTCAATTCAAATTCAATTTTTGAATGCACATCTTCAAACTGTTCTTCAATGACGAATGCATTGTCATCTAATTGCTTCGTTAAAACATCCAAACCTTCCTCCAATTTCGCCAATTCTTCAGAAGTCAAAATTCCGATTTTCTGGAGCATTTTGGCATGAGCTCTGGATGCTTGCAAGTCGTATTTGGCAATGTGCATGTCAATTTCCCGATCGTTCCCTACCGTGAACTGCTCTATTTTTTTATCGATTGATAAGCCTTTATCCCAGAGTTTCATAATGAAAATTTTAATTCTTAAAATTTTAGAATCAAGAACAAAGACCGCTTCTCTGCAAGAATCAAGATTATAATTACAAACCATTCAAGTCTTGGCTCTTGATTCTCTATTCTTGGTTATTTTTACAATATCTTTCTTAATAATTGAATATAAATAGCAATTCCTTCCTCAATTTCATTCACATAGATAAATTCATCCGCTGTATGTGAACGCGTGCTGTCTCCCGGTCCCAATTTCAGTGATGGGCAATTCAAAACTGCTTGGTCTGATAATGTTGGTGAACCATAGGTTTCCCGGCCAAGTTCGATGCCTGCTTTTACCAATGGATGCTCGACAGGAATTGATGATGAATTCAACCTTAAACTTCGTGCAACAATACTCGAACAAGGTGATTTTTCAATCAAAATTTCGGCAATTTCCTGATTTGAATATTGGTCATTTACCCGAACATCAATGACCAAATCCACTTCTGAAGGAATTGCGTTATGCTGCTTTCCCGCCTTGATTTGGGTCACTGTCAATTTTACTTCACCCAAGACATCCGAGACCTTTTCGAATTTAAATTCCTTGAACCATTTTAGTACATCAATCGTGTTGTAAATGGCATTATCATTATTTGGATGCGCTGCATGGCTGGCCGTTCCATTCACTTTGGCATCGAATACCACCAGACCCTTTTCCGCAATAGCCAAATTCATCAATGTTGGCTCTCCTACGATTGCCACATCAACTTTTGGAATGATGTTTAACATACTGTTCAATCCGTTAGGACCACTACTTTCTTCTTCCGCCGAAGCGACCATAACCAAATTGTAATTTAAGTTTTTCTCATTATAAAAATAGGTAAAAGTCGCAAGCAATGACACCAAACAACCTCCTGCATCATTGGAACCCAGACCATACAATTTACCATTTTCCACTATGGCTTTAAATGGGTCTTTGGTATAGCCGTTATTCGGTTTTACCGTGTCATGGTGTGAATTTAACAATAATGTTGGTTTTGAGGCATCAAAATGTTTGTTGACTGACCACACATTATTTTGAGTTCTTTTATAACCAACTTCATAACGTTTGAACCAATCCTCAATATGCGCAGCGGACTTGTCCTCTTCCGAGGAAAACGAATGTGTCTCAATGAGTTTTTTCAGCAATGCAATGGCATCTGTGGTTAATCTTTCCTGCATTAATCAGCTTTTATGGTTGTGAATTTTGATGACGGAGTAAAAAGCATGTCAGGTTTACCTATACAAACTTTACCAACGTTTTTATGAATGGCATGAAAGCAATTGTTCAACTTTGGCAACATGCCTTCCGAAATAATACCCTCTTCCAATAAGTTCTCATAGGTTGTGGTGTTGATATGTTCAATGACCGAATTATCATCGTTTACATCTTGTAGAACTCCGTTTTTTTCTAAACAATAATATAATTCTGTGGTAAATAAATCAGCAAAACCAATTGCCAACTCGGAAGCGATCGTATCAGCGTTGGTGTTTAATAATTGTCCTTTTTCATCATGTGTAATTGCACAAAAAACCGATGTGATATTGTGCTCCAACAATGCTTCCACAACTTTGGTGTTCACCTTTAAAATATCGCCTACAAAACCATAATCAACTGTTTTGATAAGGCGTTTTTGAGACACAATTGTGTTGCCGTCTGCCCCAGAAAATCCAACTGCGTTACATTTATATGATTGCAATTTGGCAACGATATTTTTGTTTATTTTTCCTGCATACACCATTGTGATGACATCCAAAGTCGCAGCATCTGTGATTCGTCTGCCATCAACCATTTTCACTTCGATTTGCAAGGTTTTGGCCAATTGTGTTGCCATTTTTCCACCACCATGGACCAAAATTTTTGGCGATTCCAGTTTTGAAAATTGAGCAAGGAATGAATTCAAGGCAACCTCATCATCGATGATATTTCCTCCAATTTTC
>JBGTDZ010000318.1:0-12037 GCA_041748055.1 Aquaticitalea sp. | reverse complement strand
TTAAATTTTGTATTTAACTTACAATAAATATTCCGCCAATTGCTAAAACTTCATCCATTGTCAATGGCTCGTCAAAAGCTTCGGTAACAGCAGTATCACCACCAAATTGGCCAAACATTCCAGCCAAATTCACACCACCTTGTACCGTATTTGATTCTGGGGTGGCACCACCATAAATTGACGCAAATGCACCTGGCAATGTGTTTTGAGATTGTGTGATCCATCCTTTTTCACCACGCATTCTCCTAACTTGAGCTGCGTGGCGTGCTTCTACAGAATGTATTTGTAGCGCATATTCCAATAATGTATTATCGTTTGCCAAAGCACCAGCCTGACCTTTGTAAGCTCTTACCCCTGTGTCTTCAAAACCTTGGGCTAATGCCATGAAGGTTGGATAATCCCCAAAAGGATTAAGATCAAGACCTCCCGGCGCACCCGTAAAGTCAAATGTAGGTTCTGCAACGGCGTTAGCTCCTAAAGCACCCAATAAAAATTCCACGTGTTCATTCTCATGTTGGGAAATTTTCGCAAATACTGCTCTATCCTCTTCTGGAATCAATCCTGCTGCATCGAGTCCTTGTTGATAGAAACTTCTCTCTAGATATTCTAAAGTAAGTGCAAAGTTGAGCACGTCATTATTTGCAGCCATCATCGGCGCTGATGCCATAGAAAAATTGGCTGCTTGCGATTTCGAACTTATTGATGCCAAACCAAATGGTATGGAAGCTAGGGCCGCTTTGGCACCCAAATTCCTTAATTGGCCGAATGAATCTCTCCTGGAACCTGCTTTACTTAATAGGTCTTTATCGGAAAGTGTATCTAAAAATTTTATGAAATTCATGATATAGTGTTTTTAAATTAAAAAATGATTATGAGGTAGGTAGATTATTTGCTGTAAACGGTGTTACGACAAATCCTGTAGCACCTACTGCCGCCAATATCGCTGAAGGAGCTAAGGCCTTGTCAAACGCAGGCGAGGTGCCAGCTAATCCGATAAGGACATCGTCACCAGCAAAATCTGCTGAACCAGGATTTAATAAATCCCTAATGGCCGAAGCATGTCTTGCCTCAACAGAAACTATTTTTCCTGCCAATAATAAATAGGTAAGACCGGCGGGATCGCTCATATCAAGCAATTTACCTGCGCCATTATAGGCAGCTACACCCGTATCTTCCAACACTTTTGCGGTTCCTAAAACGGAAGCTCTATCTCCAAAATTTACACTTGAAAAGTCAAATTCCAATTGCGGAGTTATGTCATTCGGAGCTACTGCAGTAATTGCAGTTTTGAAAAATTCTCTGTGTATGACTTCATGATTATAGAGGTCTTCCAATATTTGTTTTTCATTGGCTGGAGCTCCTGCCCAATAAGCACCGTCAAGTACCTGAGTGTAAAAAGCTGCTTCCAATTGTTCTAAGGCATAAGCGTAGTTTAAAATACCCAAATTGCCCGCACCCAAATCAAATATTTCAGAATCTGGAGGTGTGAAAGAGTCATCATCATTACTACATGCAATCAATAAACCAGAACCAACAACAGCCATTCCGCTCAATTTTAAGAACTGACGTCTTTTGTTCATTTCTGGTTGAGTTTGAGCATGCAATTTTAAAACTTTGTTTTTCATATCAATAATTTTTTAAGTTAAACAAAATGTGTTTTTACATTCCGTGATAATAGTTGAAGAAGAAACGGCATAAACAGTTCTATAGATAATTTTTGAAATCATTTATTGAACAATAGGTTCCAGGGGCAATTAATTCATCGTTCACGAAATTAGAAGGTATAGTTTAAAACAATTGACCTATATGGATTGTATTTTGACTCTAAACGGAATAGAGCAAAAAAAAAGCACCCACTAATGTGAGTGCTTTTTATAATTATGGAAAGTCTTTGTTATGATTCTTTGGAGACTACACCCAATGTATATAACTGCTCCATTGTTGGTGTTTGGCTACCACCAGCTGGCTCTAAAGTTATTCCAAAGGCTTCACTTTCATTTAAATTTTCTATCTCAAAAATTTTATTGTCATCCTGCATAAAATTGTCTATGGTGCCTAAGCTAACAGGGGTCAACGGACTCAACTTTAAAGACCAAACTTGGTAAACCTTTCCTGGTGGAGGTGCCGGTAACCCTTGGGCATCTAAGTGAATTGCATTATTGCTCTTGTCCCAATAAACTTTAGCGTAAGTGTTAGCAAAATTACCCTGACCACCAAGCGGCACAATGATTATATCTTTACTTCTCAGAACGCTCAAAAGTTGTTTATTGGCTTTCAAATCTTCATTAACATCTGCCATTTGGGTTTCCAGATATGACTGTTCAATTTCCGAAGTTTGCAAATCGGATTCCAATTGTTGGTTTTGGTTCATGGCCCAGAACAATCCAACTCCCAAGATTATTGCTGCTGCCCATCCAGTATAGGTCAACCAATTATATTTTGGTTTTGCTATCGATATGACTTTAGTTTGTTTGTTCTGTTTATTGAAGAATAGATTTTCCTTAATGAGGGTCAGTATCCTAGCTTTAGTACCTCGTGACGTCGAGGCGGTCAATTTAATGACTGCAGATTCAATCTCCAAAACTTCTTGAAGGATTTCCGGATGCTCTATCATAAGGTCGTACACTTCCTTATTTTCTTTTACGGAAAGTGTACCAGCCACGTAAAGTTCCAAAATTCCAGATTCTATGTAGGTGTTTATATCCATTTAATTTATTCTAAAACAATAGTTCTCAATTCCTTTATGCAATTTCTGTTTCGAGTTTTGATAGTGCCAATTGGCATATCAAGGGCTTCTGAAGCTTCTTGTTGTGTATATCCTTTAAAGTAAAGCAACTCGATAACTTCTATACATTTTTTGGCTAGTTTTTGTACGAAATTCTTTATTCCGATGGCATTCGTTTGCTCATCCAAACTTTCACTGGTTTGCAAGATATCTACGAAATATTCGGCATCAAGGTTTTTTTTACTGTTCTTAAATTCTTTAGACCTCGTTTTATCAATGGCTGCGTTGCGCGCAATGTTTAAAATCCAAGTAAAAAATCGTCCTTTTTGCGGTGAATAACTGCTTGAGTTGTTCCAAGCCTTAATAAATACGTCTTGCATGACTTCTTCCGCAATATCGTTGTCCCTAACAATGTTGTAGATGACCCCTTGCATGCTATCTCCATACATATTATAAAGTTCTTCAAATGCCTTTTGGTCCTTTTGCTGGAATTTAGTGATCAATAATTCTAATTGCATATAGTTTTTTTGGGTTCTAATGTAGTAAATAAAACAGTATAATAAAAGCTACTTTTTGAAGTAGCTTTTATTAAAAAAAAGTGGATGCATTTGCTTACTGGATAATTCCTCCACAACTTACGCGTCCACCTGCATCACCAGTGGGCTGGGTTTTGAAATCATCCACACCGGCATGCACGATGATAGCTTTTCCTAAAATATTCTTATTCATATCGTCACATCCAATGCACCATTGGTCGGTGGTCAAAGTAACCGTAGCATTGCCTTGGGCATTTGCCGTTAGATTGCCAATATCGCCTTTATGAAATCCCTCCGCACTTCCCCATTTGCCATGAGGTTGATTCGTTGGGTTCCAATGCCCTCCAGTCGATGTGCCATCGGCCGCAGAACAATCTGCTTTTTCATGAATATGAATGGCATGTGTTCCTTCAGTTAGTCCACCCACTACGGCAATCATAGTAACCACTCCATCTTCTTCTGTAAAGACAGCATTTCCTTTTACCTCACTATTACTTTTTGACTCTAGGGTAATTTGCACTTTTTTCATTGCTGTAGAAGCTGGAATTTCCTCCTGGGTCATTTCGGAATCATTCATCTCTCTTGAGTCATTCATTTTTGCATCTTCCTTTTTGTCATTTTTGCATGACGTACCAACTATCAATGCAAACACTGATAGTATTAAAATTAATTGTTTCATTGTTTTGGTTTTTATCGTTAAAGTCTTAAAGTTACTGCAAATTTATCTTTTGACAAATTGTTGAAATAAAAATAGGGATACTTACAATGAAGGTATGACTTATATCCTATTTATTATGACGTTTTTACAATTTTGAATGTTAAAAAACGGCTACTACCGATATAAATTTTGTAAGTCTCATTAAAAAGATTACCTTCTGTACAACTTTCTATAAGATAGTGAATCAATATAACTAAAAACATGAAAAAAATAATTGTACCTATAGATTTTTCGCAGCATTCTGATTATGCTCTAGAAACGGCCGCTATGTTGGCAAAGAAACATAATTTACAGATTTTTGCTTTGCATATGTTGGAAATTTCAGATACAATGTTGATAAATAGTGACAATGAACAGCATGAGAAAGTTGTATTTTTCCTAAAACTTGCAGAACAAAAATTTGATTCATTTTTAAATAAGGATTATTTAGAAGGTCTGGATGTCATTCCCATTGTAAAACATTTCAAGGTTTTCAGTGAAGTCAGTAAAGTAGCCACAGAGCACAATGCAGATCTTATTATCATGGGATCGCATGGCGCCGGAGGTATTAATGAAATTTTTGTAGGTTCCAACACAGAAAAGGTTGTAAGGCATTCTGAGATTCCTGTTTTGGTAATCAAAAGAAAACCTTCATCTTCGGACTTTAAGAATGTCATTTTTGCGAGTGATTTTTCTGAAGAAGGTATTAAACCTTATATCACTGCCACCAAACTATTTGCAACTTTGGGTTCCGAAATGCATTTGCTTTACGTGAATGTCCCTGGAGAAGGTTTTAAAAGTTCTTCTGATATGGAAACAACAATGACTGAATTTTTACAAAAAGCAGATGGCAATCTAAATAGAATGAATGTTGTGCATTATGTGGCAGATACCTCTGTGGAAAAAGGAATTTTGAATTATGCCAAAAAAGTGAATGCCGAACTTATTGCCATTCCAACCCATGGGCGAACTGGTCTTGCTCATTTCTTTGAAGGCAGTATTTCGGAAGATTTGGCAAATCATGCAAACTTACCGGTAATGACATTCAAAATAACATGAAGGGTTTTTTTAATAAGCTGGAATTGCATCAACGGGAATCATTATCTTCAACTTTGAGGTAAAGAGTTTCGCTTCGACAGTGTTGACTTGACCGATAAATTCCCCATCCGCCTGAAGTGATACAGCTTTCTCTGATTTAATTGTAACACTTTTTGTGGTAAAGCACTCAACAAATTCAGCATCTGGTTCTAAAGTTCCGCCCAGTGTTTTTAGAATTTTGATGACATCCAGGCTTTTAAAGACCAATACCTCAAAAAAGCCATCGTCCATTTTACCACTTGGATTGACCATCGCACCTGTACCAAATTTGTTGGCATTGGCTATGGCAATCATAATCCCTTCCTTCTCAAGTTTTTCCTCATTTACTTCCAACAAGAACTTATATGGTAATTCTGATTCGATGAGGGTCGGAATTGTTTGAACTGCGTATCCCAGTTTTCCTCGAAGGTTTGAGTTCTCATAGTTTTTTATCAATTCCGCATTGATACCAACATCAGCAATGTGAAGACAAAGATGCTGATTAACGGATACGATATCCATCAAAATAAAATGCTCCCCTAAAGCCACTTCAACTTGTTTTTCTAAGGAATTGGGCAAATTAAAATTGGAAGCCAATCCATTGGCAGAACCTGCCGGAATAATACCGATAGATATATCTTTATCATCAATTGCTTTGGCCACCAATTGTATGGTGCCATCCCCACCAGCTACCAAAATTCTATTGATTTTATGTGTTTCAATAATGTTTTTTATAATCTGTTCATCATCATTCCCTGTAGTTTCAAAAGTTTCAAGTGAAACATTGTGTTTTGCTACCTCTATATGTATATCTTTAGTAAGCTGTTCTTTCCCTGACCCACCGGATATTGGGTTTATTACCAAAAGGACTTTTATATTAGAGTTCATAAAATCTGTAAATTTGTTTAAATTTAAGTAATTTGTCGGTCAGTATCTGTAAATAAAATGTGAATTGGCAAAACTGGATTTAAAGTTATACAGGGGGTATGTGAATGATGAGCAGCTCATCGTATCAGGGCACGTATTTCAGTCTTGGGCACCAGACAAATATCGTCTAGACAGAAAAGGGATCCACCATGCCGTAGCGGTCATTCACATGTTTAGAATCAAGCCATACCCAAATGCTGAAGTTACATTGAGATTTAAAAACAAACAAGTAACAACCAAGACCTTGGATGATGGATATTTTAGATTTGATATTCCTTTTTATGAGCCTCTTGAAAGTGGATGGCATCCATATGAAGTAACTTGCAGGCTCTCCCACTTTGGAATTATCAATTGTGGTGAAATATTGAAGCCGTTTAAAAGTAAACTTGGGATCATCTCTGATATTGACGACACCTTTCTAATTTCACACAGTCACAGTTTTTTTAAAAAATTATATGTACTTCTGTTGCGGAATATCAACAAAAGGGAGCTATTTGAAGATGTGGCCCCCTATTACAAGGCTTTGAGTGTGGCAGGCCAAACCAATGAAGTGGCTTCCAATTCATTTTTTTATGTTTCAAGCAGTGAATATAATCTATACGAATTTATTGATTCATTTGCTAGGCTACATGAGTTGCCCAAAGCGGTCATAAAGTTGAAGGATATAAAAGCTGGTATAACAGATTTTCTATTTACGGGGCAAGGTAATCATGATCACAAATTTGTAAAGATCAAAGAAATAATTTCTTTTTATCCGCATTTGGAATATGTCTTACTTGGGGACGACTCACAGCATGATCCTTATATATATGAGCGCATTTGCAAGATATTTCCTAAAAACATAAAGGCAGTATATATTAGGAAATCATCTGGATCAAAGAAAAAAGTGGTCAGCACTTTGAACAATATTGAAAGTTTGGGTGTAGCTTTTTGTTATTTCAAATACAGCCATGAAGCCATTCAACATTCAAAGGATATTGGAATCATTTAAAAAGGCCTTTCATTATAACTTTGAAAGGCCTTTTTAGATACTACTTCGTTTCGGCTTCAATTTTAGTTTTTTGCGTTTTCCCATCCATTATCTCATTTTCCTTCTTTAGGTATTTATCCAAAAACTCCAAAACTTTGCTGTAAGCTTCGATTTGGTTTTCCTTTTTAATAAATCCGTGACCTTCATCTTCAAATAATACATATTCCACCGGAACGCCATTTTTTCGAACACCAGCCACTATTTCATCTGACTCGATTTGCAGAACGTAAGGGTCCTGTAAAACTAAGTACCATATAATTTAAAAGTTTTGATTGATTTAAAAGGTGATGTTTGTAAATTTTCCATAGTGTTTTGATAGGTTTTCCATTCGTCAGTATAGAAACTATTTGTTCTTTCCAAAGCTGACTGTAATTGATTTTCTGCGTGTTGAATCAATGTTATTTCCGTGGAAGTCAACCCATTTTGACGGGATTTGACATAGCCACTGGCAGTCCCCAAACGTTGCATTATTGTGACTTCCGGACTACTTGTAATTCCTTGGCGCTTATCTTCTTTGCCTAGATAAATGGCAATGAGACTGTCAACTTTCTTAATGATATCTTTGGAAGATTTAATTTCTGTTTGGTATTTTTTCTTATCCAAATCGTTTAAATCCTTTTGAAATTTTTCCGCTGTTTGCTTGCTTTCTACCAATTGATTCACTGCATCCGCGGCCGTTTGTTGCATTTGTTCAAGCTCTTTAGAAGTGGCATATACTTCATTGATATTGGACAGGGAAATATTTAATCTGGGATCTGATTTTATGGTTATCATTTCTTCAGAGGTTTGATCTCCATAGGTCATGACTACTTTGTAGGTTCCTGGTTTTACTGAAACGCCCCCAGGTTCGCTTTTACGCTCCCGTTTACTTCTTGAAGGAGTGTCCACACCCGTCTCGTCCATTTTCCATGTCCATTTGTGTACGCCACTTTTGTCTGGAGCTTTTTGTTTCAAAGTTCTTATCAATCGTTCTCCATCAAAAATTGTCATAGTCAACGAATCCCATTTAGTAACATTCTTGTCCCTATCAATGTTCTGGGATGTGGAATCTGTTTCTATATGATTTTCAAAATCTTCTTCAGAAGGTTTCAAGGTGTCTTCATCATCAACTTCATCCTCCTCCTTTGTATCTGTTGTTTTTGGGTCTTCTTTTTTCTCATCAATCTTTACATAATAGGCTATTATTGCTCCGGCACCTTTATTTTCTCCATGATATACCGCATCAGCACCAAAACGGCTGCCTGTTGGTTGTTGATAGGCAGCTTGATAGGCAATTTGTGGTTCAAACAATTCCAACTTCTGATTGATGAGTTGATTATTTTTTGCCATTTCGCGAAGTGGTCTAATGTCATCCAACACCCAGGCGGCACGACCAAATGTTCCAATTACCAAATCATGTTCGCGTGGATGGATTACCAAATCACTTACCGAAACGGTGGGAAAACCCTCGGTCCACTTGATCCATTTGTTGCCCGCGTCCAATGAAAAGTAAAGCCCGTCATCAGTTCCGAGAAACATTAGATTGCGCTCCTCAATATCTTCAATTATGGAAAGGGTGTAACTTTTAACATCACTTTCATCCACAATCCTTGTCCATGTTTTCCCATAATCCTTAGTTCTGTAAGCATATGGGGTATAATTAAATCTTCTGTAATCATTCGCAATTAAAAGTGCTTCCCCTTTATTTTTGTTGGAAGCCTTAATTTGTGGGATCCAGCTCCCTGCTGGCAAACCTTTTATGTTTTTAGTAACGTCTGTCCATGTTTGTCCTCCATTTTGGGTAACGTGGACCCGACCATCATCGGTACCTACCCAAAGCATGTTTTTTTCCATTGCAGACGGTTCTATCACTAAAATCGTACAGTGATTTTCTGCACCCGTGGCATCCATGGTCAGACCACCACTTTCATCTTGCTTTAGCTTTTCTGGATCGTTGGTTGTCAAATCATCAGAAATCAGTGTCCATGTTTCGCCTTTATCCGTTGATTTGTGAACAAATTGACTTCCGAAGTAAATGGTACTGTTGTCAAAAGGGTCAATATTGATAGCGGAATTCCAATTAAAGCGCAACTTTACATCAGCGTTTGGGTGTGTAGGCCTAACGATATAATTGTTTCCTGTTTGCCAATCGTAACGTGTCACATATCCCTGTTGGCTCATCGACCAACCGTAACGCGAATCGTCCCTGTCTGGAACAACATCAAATCCGTCCCCAAAACTTATTTCCTGCCAATAACTATTACGTATGCCTTGATTTCTCCAGGCATATGCCGGACCGCGCCAAGACCCATTATCCTGCATGCCTCCATAGACATTGTATGGGAATTCATTGTCGACATTGATGTGATAGAATTGTGCCACCGGAAGGTTGCCAATAAATCGCCATGTTTTTCCACCATCATTGGTAATGTTCATACCTCCATCGTTGCCATCAATCATGAACTGTCCGTTTTTTGGATGTATCCACCACGCATGATGGTCGGGATGTACACCGTTATCCACGCCATAAGCTGGCATTAATTGCTCAAAACTCTTGCCGCCATCTTCACTTACATTGACGTAGGTATATATGGAATAAACACGATTTTCGTTTTCTGGATCGACATATATTTCAGCATAGTAAAAAGGCCTATCGCCAATTTCGCCTTTATCGTTTATCATTTTCCACTTAAAGCCACCATCCACACTTTTATAAAGTGCATTTTTTTTGGCTTCTACCAAGGCGTAAATAATATTGGGCTTGTTTGGGGCAATGGCCACACCAATTCTGCCTAATTCTCCTTTGGGAAATCCATCTTCTTCAGTTACCTTTTTCCAGTTTTTGCCACCATCATAAGTAATGTGCATGCCAGAGCCTTCGCCTCCAGACTTAAAAAACCAAGGATCGCGCTTGTGTTCCCACATGGCTGCAACAAGTTTGTTTGGATTGGTTGGGTCCATTACCAAATCTGCCGCCCCTGTTTTATTGTTGACAAACAGGATATTATTCCAAGTTTCACCACCATCGGTTGTTTTATAGACGCCTCGTTCTGGGTGTTCTCCCCATGGTGACCCAATTGCAGCCGCATAAATTACATTCGGATTGGTGGGGTCAATGATGACGCGATGTATATGTCGGGTTTTTTCCAAACCCATAAGTTTCCAGTTTTTTCCACCATCCAACGAGCGATAAATGCCATACCCGCCGTTCAAACTGTTTCTCGGATTTCCTTCACCTGTTCCCACCCAAATCACATTTGGATTGGATTGTTGGATTGCAACAGAACCAATGGATGCCGTTATTTCCTTGTCAAAAATAGGTTCCCATTTAATACCACCTGATGTCGATTTCCAAAGTCCACCTGATGCCGTACCAACATACATGATATCAGGATTGCTATGGACTGCATCAATCGCGGTAACACGCCCAGACATTCCGCCAGGGCCAATATTTCGAGGTTTTATGTTTTTTATTAAATCGAGTGTAAATTCTTGAGAGTAAAGAGAGAAGGATGCCAAAAGCATCAGTAAAAACAGGCTTTTTTTCATTATATTCTGGTTTAGTTGGACTAAATATAATCAAAACTTATCACAAGATTCTTAAAATTGATGTTAATGCTACCACTGATAAGTCCAAAAAGTATTATTTTTATGGAGCTATGAAAAAAACAAAATCTCTTCGGAAAGGATTCATCTTTAAATCGTATGAAGCACCTTTTCAATCCCCTTTTGATAAGCTTTTTGAGATTTTCAAAGAACTGATAACCCATACGTCTGGCGATTTTGAAGAAGCCATTGACTGGTTGCGCGAATTGGACAAGGAATATAAACTCACCACTCCTGAATATACCGTTGACGATTTTATTGAAGATTTAAAGAAAAAAGGTTACATAAGGGAAGAAATCGATCCGAATGGAGGAAAAGGCGGCATGGCCATTACCTCTAAAACTGAAAGGGCAATTAGACAGCAAGCTTTGAATCATATATTTGGGAAAATCAAAAGAAGTGGACAAGGTAATCATAAAAGCAAAAGTTCCGGAATTGGTGATGAGCATACTGGCGATTTCAGGGATTATCAATTTGGTGATGCTTTGGACAAAGTTTCCATTACCGAAAGTTTAAAAAATGCACAAATCAACCATGGGATTGGCGATTTCAATCTGTCGGAAGAAGATTTGGTGGTGGAGGAAACACTTCATAAGTCGCAAATGAGTACGGTGTTGATGATTGACATCAGCCACAGTATGATTCTATATGGTGAAGACAGGATTACGCCCGCAAAAAAAGTGGCGATGGCTTTGGCAGAATTGATAACCACCAGATATCCGAAAGACACTTTGGATATACTGGTGTTCGGGAATGATGCCTGGCAAATAGAAATCAAGGATCTACCTTATTTAAAGGTAGGGCCATACCATACCAATACGGTTGCTGGATTGCAATTGGCGATGGATTTGCTCAGGAGAAAGCGAAACACCAATAAGCAAATTTTTATGATCACTGACGGAAAACCAAGTTGTCTGCGTTTGCCTGATGGACAATATTATAAAGATAGTGCCGGACTCAACCCATACATAACCAATAAATGTTACGCCATGGCTCAACAAGCACGACGATTGCATATTCCTATTACAACTTTCATGATTGCCCAAGACCAATATTTGATGCAGTTTGTACGTGAGTTCACACAGGCAAATCAAGGAAAGGCATTTTATACAGGACTAAAAGGTTTGGGTGAGATGATTTTTGAAGATTATGAGACCAATCGGAAGAAGCGGATTAGGGGATAAAAAAAGCCCCACCCTCCCGATAGCTATCGGGAGCCACAAAGGGGAGGAGCCACAGCGGCGAGAACAACGTGCAAGGTTTTTAAAACCCTGTATGTTTAAAATAAAATAGAAATAAATAATTGAAATAAATAAAAAACCCGCAACAGTTCCCTCTCCTTTGGAGAGGGTTAGGGAGAGGCAGATATGAGACAAATTAAAACATTAGGAGAATTAAAAAAAGCAGGTTATCATTCAAAATCAATTAAAGATGAATTACGTGATAATCTTATTCAAAAA
>JBGTDZ010000317.1:0-28324 GCA_041748055.1 Aquaticitalea sp. | reverse complement strand
ACAGTTTCTCCCAACCAAGCTTTCATCATCCAGACCGTTTTTTCCTGTTGAGAAATAAAATCGCTCATCATTGAGTTGGTCCCCTCGTCATTGGATTTCGCAGAATCATCAAGGATTTTTCTTTCTATATTCAATAATTCAGTCAATGAATCTACAATAAGTTGTACTGCATTATCATCAATAGAAACATTTTTACCAACAGGTACTTTGGCCGCTTTGATATAATCATCGAAAGTGTGCAATGGCGTTTCCCCAAGGGTAAGGATACGCTCCGCAATTTCATCAACCTTCAAATTGGCATCGGTATATAATTCTTCAAATTTAATATGAAGATCAAAAAAGCGTTTTCCTTTGATATTCCAATGGATTCCTCTTAAATTTTGATAATAAATTTGAAAATTCGCCAAAAGAATGTTCAAATCTTTCGCTATTGCTTTTGTCTTTTTGGTATCTAAACCAATACTATTAATAGTCATGTCATATTTTTTTTATCCTTTCAAATTTACAACAGAATTAACAGGAATCATTATAAATTTTATTAATAGTTTTTATATTTTTATAGTTTATATGAATAGCCATGACCATAACACAATTAAACTATGTGCTCGCAATAGCAGAACACAAAAATTTTACAAAAGCAGCTGAAAAATGTTTTGTAACCCAACCCACTTTGAGTACACAGATACAAAAACTTGAAGAGGAGCTTGATATATTGATATTTGATAGAAGCAAGAAGCCTATTGAGCTAACTGATGTGGGAAGAAAAATTGTACATCAAGCCAGAAATATTGTTAACGAATCAGACCGTATACAGGATATTGTAGATCAACAAAAAGGATTTATTGGAGGTGAATTTAAACTCGGGATTATTCCAACGGTGATGCCCACTTTATTACCTATGTTTTTAAAAGCATTCATTAAAAAATTCCCAAAGGTGAAACTCAAAATTGAAGAGCTCACCACTGAAGAAATCATGCAGCGTATACGTGAAGGACATTTGGATGCTGGTATTGCAGCAACACCGTTGGAAAATGACAACATCAAAGAGCGGCCATTGTATTATGAGCCTTTTGTGGGGTATATTCCGCAAGGCCATCGATTGACCAATAAAAAAAAATTGGATGTCTCCGATCTGGAGATTGATGATATGTTGTTACTTGAGGATGGGCATTGTTTCAGGGATGGTGTCATCAATTTATGCAAAGCATTCAAAGACCAAAATGACGAAAAATTTCAATTGGAAAGCGGCAGTATTGAAACCCTTATCAAGCTTTCTAACGAAGGTATGGGAATGACCTTGCTACCTTATCTACATACCATGGATTTAAATGATAACCTTAAACCCAATTTACATCATTTTAATGAACCCTCTCCAGCTCGAGAGGTCAGTTTGATCTATCATAAAAACGAACTCAAAATCCATATTATCGACGCCCTTCATGGAATTATTTCTGGTATTATTAGAGGAGCCATCGCCTTTTCAAATGTACAGATCATAAGTCCCTTGTCTAAATAAAAAAAGCGACCTTTTGGTCGCTTTTTCCTATGGTTTTAAATAGATTAAACATTGATTTAAGTCTGGGTTCTGCAGAATAAGTGATTTTATAAAAATCTTAAGCTCTTCAATTTCATAAGGTAATAAGCGTTGAATAGCTTTTTTTACTTCTTTGCAGAACAAGGTAGCGTCGAAACTAACTTTTTTAAGCACAGTTTTAGTGTACTCAAACATTGCTCTTGCCATAGGTTTTAAATTTAGGTTAGATAGGTAGATTTCAATATAGGCGGTATATTTTAATTTAGAACTAATTTAATAAAAAAAAGGACACGGAGGCGTTTTAATGAAAAAATTAACAGAACTAATTCATTATTAATCCAAATTTTCAACTTTCAATTTTGAAATTAATTTCACATTTAATATCTATTATCTCCATCCAAAATATTGCCCAATCCGCCAAGAATACTTCCTTCACCTTTATCCTTACCACCACCTTTGGGTGCACTGTCCCAAACGCGAGCGGCCAAACGACTGAATGGCAAAGACTGTATATAAACGGTTCCAGGACCTTGTAATTTGGCATAAAATAATCCTTCTCCTCCAAAGATTTTATTCTTGATGCCACTAATGAATTCAATATCGTAATCAACATCTTGTGTAAATCCAATTAGACAACCTGTATCCACTCGCAGGGTTTCACCAGCCTGCAGTTCTTTCTTGGCCATTGTTCCTCCGGCGTGAACAAAAGCCATACCATCGCCTTCCAGTTTTTGCATGATAAAGCCTTCGCCACCAAATAATCCACGACCCAATTTTTTGGAAAACTCTATACCTACACTTACTCCTTTGGCTGCGCAAAGAAATGCATCTTTTTGGCAAATGAATTTACCTCTGAAAACCGTTAAATCAATAGGGATTATCTTCCCAGGGTAAGGCGATGCAAATGATACATTACGCTTTCCAGAAAGTGTGTTGTAAAATGCGGTCATAAAGAGATTTTCACCCGTTAGGATTCGTTTTCCGGCGCCAAGGATGGAACCTAAAAAGTCTTTGTTCTGTTCTGAACCATCACCAAAAATGGTTTCCATTTTGATGCCATCGTCCATCATCATAAAGCTTCCTGCTTCCGCAATGACGCCTTCCTGTAGATCCAATTCAATCTCTACGTATTGCATTTCTTCACCGTAGATTCTATAATCGATTTCGTGTGCTGTCATAAATGCTGTTTTTTTATTGTTGATATTTGTTGTTTAAATTTAATATTTGTTACAAACTAAAATAAATTCAGGATTCGGAATATTAAATCATTCGTTCATTCTGTAACAAAATTAATCGATAATCGTCAAACCTATAACTACTAATCAAAATCTTTTCATTTTGGAAACCATCTTAACCCTAAATAATCTTACCAAGAAATTTGGCTATCTCACGGCCGTAAAGGATTTGAGCTTTACAATTAACAAAGGCAATGTATATGGCATTTTGGGACCCAATGGAAGCGGAAAATCCACGACCCTCGGTATTGTTTTGAATGTCGTCAACAAAACGTCTGGCGATTTTAGCTGGTTTAATGGAAAGACTACAACCCACGATGCTTTAAAGAAAGTTGGGGCAATCATTGAACGACCAAACTTTTACCCCTACATGAGTGCTTATCAAAATTTAAAATTGGTATGTAAAATCAAAGGTGTCGATTTTTCCAAAATTGAAGAAAAGCTTGAAATTGTAGGATTGACAGACAGAAAAGACAGTAAATTCAGTACCTATTCCTTAGGGATGAAACAGCGATTGGCAATTGCCTCAGCTCTGTTGAACGACCCTGAAATCTTGATATTGGATGAACCAACCAATGGGTTAGATCCACAAGGCATCCATCAAATTCGATCCTTAATCAAGGAAATTGCCAGTACAGGGACCACTATTTTATTGGCATCACATCTTCTAGATGAGGTGGAAAAAGTTTGTAGCCATGTGGTTGTGCTTCGCAAAGGAGAGAAGTTATATTCTGGGCGCGTGGATGAAATGATCAGCAGTCACGGTTTTTTTGAATTGAGAAGCAATCAACAAGAGGAATTGGTCAAATTGCTTGAAGTTGACGAAAACTTCGGGAAGCTTAAGTTTGAAGGTGAATTGATTACCGCTTTCTTAAATAACCCGATGGACGCATCCACATTCAATCAAATGATGTTTGAAAAAGGCATCATTTTATCCCATCTGGTAAAACGAAAACAGAGCCTGGAAGAGCAATTTTTGCAACTTACAGACAAACAATAATTCCCAACCCAACCAACAATGGTACGACTCATCAATCTCGAATTACAAAAATTATTATTAAGTAAAGTCAACACGGTGTTGATTTTCATATCCTTTATTTTACCATTTACTGTCCTGATATTATCCTCCATTAAAATCAATTTTTTTGGTTTTTTTACTTTAGAATTGGGCGAACTTGGAATTTTTAATTTTCCCGTTATTTGGCATATCACTACGTTTTTTGCTTCATATTTCAAATTGTTTTTTGCTATAGTTGTGGTAAGTATGATTGGTAACGAATACAGCAACAAAACCATCAAACAAAACTTGATCGATGGATTAAGTAAAAAAGAGTTTATTCTTTCTAAATTTTACACGATTGTCTTCTTTTCATTGATATCAACAGTGCTTATTGGGGTGGCTTCGTTTTTGATTGGGCTGTACTATTCCAGTTATACAGAAGCTTCTATTGTATTTAGGGAGATTGAATATTTGCTGGCTTATTTTGTAAAATTGGTTGGATTTTTCAGTTTGTGCTTGTTTTTTGGGATGCTCGTTAAACGTTCGGCCTTTGCATTGGCCTTTCTCTTTATTTTGTATATTATCGAATGGCTCCTGTTCTGGGCATCATATGAGGCATTTGGAAACGCCGACAACGCTTGGAAAATCAAGAATTTTTTCCCATTGGAATCCATGTATAAACTTATAGATCAACCATTCCAAAGAATCATCATAACCAAATACCCAGATAAAATGGATTTGGCATATGATTACGCAGTACATTGGTATGAAATTGTTATCGTGATGGGTTGGACTGCTTTATTTGTCTTTTTATCCTATAGATTATTAAAACTGCGCGATTTGTAATATCTTTGATAGCTATTGCTATCACATGAAAAAGTTACTACCCCTCTTACTACTTTTGTTAAGTATTCATTCCCTTGCTCAAAATCAGGCTGCTAATTGGTTTTTTGGTTATGGCGCAGGACTTCAATTTGATTTGGGCGCCAACACCTTAACTACTGTCAATGGAGGCGCATTGTCCACAAACGAAGGTTGTGCCACTATATCAGACGCATTTGGTGAGTTGTTGTTTTATACAGACGGTTCCGTAGTATGGGACAGAAATAACAATGTAATGTTAAACGGTACCGGTCTTTTTGGGGATTCTTCCAGTACCCAGTCTGCCATTATCGTCCCTAAGCCAAATGATCCAAATCTATACTATGTTTTCACAGTTGATAATGCCTTGGATGGAAGCAATTTTGGTTTGAATTATTCGATTGTGGATATGTCCCTCAATGCTGGGTTGGGAAGGGTCACAAATAAAAATGTCAACTTGCTCCCCATTTGCTCGGAAAAAATCAGTGCAGTTCTTAAAGATTGTGTGACCAAATCCATTTGGCTCATTACATATGCATCTCAAAATGGATCTGGAAATAATTATAACACCTTTTTTGCTTACGAAGTATCAGATACAGGTGTGAATACAGTTCCTGTTACCTCTACCTTCAATTCTATTACTACCCAGGAAGCAAGAGGTTATTTAAAATTGTCGCCTGATGGTCAAAAATTGGCTTGTGCCAATATGGGAAGCGGTATGTTTATATTCGATTTTGATTTGGCGACAGGCCTTGTCAGCAATCAACGACAATTGAATATTAACGCGGTCGGAAGTAGTGCCTATGGTGTGGAGTTTTCCCCAAATAGTCAATTATTGTATGTTCATTCTTCTAATGACCAGCAAAGTAACAGTCCAGCTGCACATTCCTCCACATTAAGCCAATTCGATTTAACGGCTCCTAATATTTCTGCATCTCGTGTCACCATTGACCAACAGCAACTTTATCGAGGAGGTCTTCAGTTGGGACCCGACGGTAAGATTTATAGAGCTTTAAGTGCAACTTACGATATTGGTTTACCTTTCCTAGGTGTTATCAACAACCCGAATGCTCTAGGAATCGCATGTGATTATCAGCACAATGCCGTTAATCTTTCTCCTAATAATTCCTCACAAGGATTGCCACCTTTCATTCAATCGATTTTCAATACCCAAGTGGATATCATTCAGAATAATGTTAATACCGTAAGCTTGCCACTGTGCGAAGGTGAGAATTATACATTGATTGCTGAAGAAATTCCGGGCGCCAGTTATTTTTGGACTTTGGATGGCAATCCGTTGCCCGACAATGATTTTGACCTGGTTGTTACCCAAAGTGGACATTATCAGGTATATATAGACCTTAATACTGGGGATTGTGATGTTGAAGGTCAGGCCTTTATATCTTATCATCAGATTCCGGTGGCCAACCAACCAACTGACTTGGGGAACTGCGATGCCACTACCACTTCCACTTTTGATTTAACTGTGCAAAATGCATCCGTTTTGGATACTCAAAATCCATTAATATACAATGTTCATTATTTCAGAAGTTTTGAAGATGCCAATAATAACGAGAACGAAATATTAGGGCCATATACCAATACATCCAACCCTCAGGAAATTTTTGTGAGAATCGATAATTCAAACAATAGCAATTGTTTTGACCTGACTTCCTTTTTTATTGAGGTTTTTGTAACACCCATTGTCAATGAATTCAATGATGTCGTTGTTTGTGATGAGGATTACAATGGCAATTCAATGGATGGTTTTACTACTTTAAACCTCTCTTCTTACACGCCAGGTGTTCTGGGTACACAGCCACAAGATTTATATACCATTACCTATCACAATTCACAGACGGATGCTGATTCTGGTGAAAATGTATTGTCAGATTCTTATGAGAATACGATTCCTTATAATGAGGAGATATTTGTTCGAATTGAAAACGATTCCAATACCGATTGTTATAGTACAGATTCTTTTATATTGACGGTTAATGATTCTCCGGAGGCAATAGATATAACAGTGATTCAATGCGATGAAGATGGAATTCCGGAGGGATATACAATTTTTAATATCAATAAGGTATTGGCGGATATTACTAATGGAGCATCCAATAAGGAAGTGACCTACTTTTTTTCGATTACGGATGCCATGGAAGATACGAACGAGATAGATGGGAATGCATTTGAAAACTTTTTCAATCCTCAAATCATTATTGCCAAGGTGGTGGACACCGTTACTGGTTGCTCCAATTTAGCAAATGTGACACTTCAAGCCAGTACGACATCTTCTTATAATGCAACTATTGAACGCTGTGATGATGACGGAACGGAAGATGGTTTTTATACTTTTAACTTAACGGACGCCAACCCAACGATTCTTTCCACTTTACCAATAAATTTAGACGTCAATTATTTCGCAACTTATATTGATGCCCTGTTGGAAACCAATCCTTTGGGAACATCTTATACAAACACAACCGCGTATTCTCAAGTGATCTATGCTCGCGTGGAAAATGCCAATGATTGTTACGGTATAAGTGAAATACAATTGACTGTATTGGAGATGCCAAATATTGAAATTGAAGGGGATGCCGTTTATTGCCTAGACACTTTTCCGGAGACTGTTACCATTAACGGAGGAGTGATTGATGATTCGCCAAGCAATTATTATTATTTATGGTCCACTGGTGAGAACACCTCCGAAATCATGGTAAATGAAGCTGGAACTTATACGGTAAGAGTGACCAATACTGATGGATGTTATAAGGACAGGACTGTCATTGTGCGACCATCAAATATAGCGACAATAAATGATATAGAAATTGTTGACGCGACCCAAAATAATATGGTAACTGTTTTGGTTTCGGGTGAAGGTGATTACGAGTTCGCATTGGATAATATCAATGGGCCATACCAGGATAGTAACACGTTTGATAACGTCATGGCGGGATTGCATACAGTCTACGTTAGGGACCGCAATGATTGCGGAATTTCAGAAGAACTGGTTTCGGTTGTGGGATTTCCGAAATTCTTTACCCCCAACAATGACAACATTCATGATTATTGGCAGGTATATGGGATTACGACCCAGTTTCAAGCTATGAGCACCATTTATATCTTTGATCGCTATGGTAAACTCATTACAGAACTCGATCCGGTAAGTAAAGGTTGGGATGGCACTTTAAACGGATATAACCTTCCTACAAGTGATTATTGGTTTCATGTGACCCTACAAGACGGACGGGTTTTAAGAGGTCATTTTACTTTAAAACGCTAATTTTCAACGCCTCTTAATTTTCAATATATTAAAATTGCCAAGGTTAAAATGCATAAAATTCATGGAGATTCTTCGACTCAGTTTTTTAACTTTTATACTCTGTTATTCAAACTTAAACTTTGGACAGGATGTGGTTCTATATCAGCAATTTAATGGACGGTACGATTATGTTGCAATTGGAAATACGCTTAATTTAGTAGAAAATGAAGCATTGGATATTTGCGCAATCCTGACATCTTCCTCTGCAACCCTAAACCTCAATCCAAATCAAAATATAACTGCGGCATTTTTGTATTGGGCTGGTTCTGGTACTGGAGACTTTGATATTCTTCTTAATACAACTCCAATATCTGCCGAGCGCATTTTTGACGATATGATTTATAATGGTCGTGAGTATTTTGCAGCGTTTGCCGATATTACTGCTTTGATTCAAAATCAAGGCAATGGTAATTATACAGTTTCAGAATTTAATCTTACCAGTTTTATCCCAAATTATTGCATCAATGGAACAAATTTTGGGGGATGGGCCATCATCATCATTTATGAAGACCAAAACTTAACTCTTAACCAAGTTAATATATATGATGGTCTTCAAAGAGTGCCGACCCAAATTTCCATAACTCTGGAGAATTTAAATGTCATGGATAACGAAGGTGCAAAAATTGGTTTTTTGGCTTGGGAAGGTGATGCTTCGTTAGCGGTTAGTGAAACACTCTCCATCAACGGTAACCCTATAAGCAGCCTCCCATTAAATCCCGTAAACAATGCATTTAATGGCACCAATAGTTTTACAGGGGAATCGGAATTATATAATATGGATATTGATTTTTATAACATCCAGAACAATATCAATATTGGCGATTCCACTGCAACCATTGAATTGACTTCAGGCCAGGATTTTGTGATGATCAATAACATCATCACAGTTTTAAACAGCCAGTTGCCAGATGCAACGATTGTCTTGAATGATTATTTACAAAATTGTGGTGATGAACAGATACAAATAAATTATACTGTTTACAATACCAATTCAACCGATATTTTACCAGCCAATACTCCTATTGCGTTTTATTTTGATAATATGTTTATTAGCCAAAGCTTCACTCAAAATGAACTCCCAATTGATGGTTCAGAAAGTGGAAGCACAGTATTAAACTTTCCAATTGGACAGACAGCTTCTTTAGCACTGACCATAATAGTAGATGATGATGGTACACAAAATGGCATAGTCACAGAAACGAATGAAAACAATAATTTGACCTCAGCGACCATAGACTTATTGCCAATCCCAGCGTTTACAATACTTCCAAACCTTTTGGAATGTAATAAAGGTTTTGGTTCTGCAGTGTTTAACTTACAAGCAGCATTGCCAGAGAGCATTGATCCATCATCCATGATTAGCTTTTATGGTAAGGCATCGGATTTGGAAAATGATGAAAATGAACTCTTTTTTCCCGAAGGATATTCCAGCGCTTCCAATCCCCAAACCATTTTTGTGAAAGTGGAAGGCATCCCTTGTTATGATCTTTATAAGTTTGATATCATGGTTGAAAATTGTCCTCCAACTGTCCCACAGGGCTTTTCACCTTCTGGCGACAACATCAATGATTGGTTCAACATTCAAGGATTATATGATATTTTTTTAAATCATGAACTTAAAATTTTTAACCGTTATGGCACTTTAATTTTTGAAGGAAATAATTCAACTCCCTGGGAAGGTCGCTCCAATCGTGGTCTCAATAATTTAGGGAGGTTACTTCCTGTTGGCACTTATTATTACATCTTGAACCTTAATGACTCAGGTTATAAGCCTCTGCAAGGCTGGGTATACTTGAGCTATTGAAATTGTTGATAAATTATCAACCATAATAGATATTAAAAGAAGGGAATTGTAATAATAGTCTTATTTTCGACCTCCATTTAACCAACTGAATGCTTTTGGACGAAAAATAAAATCGATGACGTGAGCTATAAAAATGCTCAAATGTTAAATATTAATGCATTTTGTCGTATTTTATTGCATTTCGTCTAAATATACTATACTTTCATTCCCTCAAACTATTTCATGCGTTTTTGATTCCACAGGGTTTCAAATCCATGAATAAGAACTAATCTGGTTAGAATGAAAATGATTCGTGGATCCCTCTTAGTATTTGTATGCTTTTTGTGTAATGTTTTATATTCGCAGCAAGTAATAATTAATGACACATTTACCCCACAACAACTCGTGGAGGACAATCTTGTTCTTGGTTGTGTTGAAACTTCTAATGCGACCTCTCAAATCAATGGTTCTGTAAATGGTTTTTCAAGTTTTGGGTATTTTCAAAAAGGAAGTTCAAATTTTCCATTTGAAAATGGCATCATCCTTTCTACCGGGAAAGCTGTTTCCGCAGGTAATGGCCTTAATACTTCCGTTTTAAATGAAGGACAGTCAAACTGGGCCACAGATCCCGACCTAGAATCCGCCTTGGGAATCAATAACACATTAAACGCTACCTCTTTGGAATTTGATTTCGTTTCGATTTCAAACTTGGTACAATTCAATTATCTTTTAGCATCAGAAGAATATTTTGGCGATTTCCCTTGTAATTATTCCGATGGTTTTGCTTTTTTAATCAAAGAAGCTGGAACCAACGACCCATATATAAATATTGCCGTCATCCCAGGTACAGCAGTTGCCGTAAATACCAACAGCATCCACCCAGAAATTGTCGGCTTTTGTCCTGCCTCCTACGCGCAATATTTTGATGGTTTTAATTTTCCAGATACAAATTTCAATGGCCGTACCACAATATTGTCTGCCATTGCTAATATAATTCCCAATGTTACATACCATATTAAGCTGATTATTGCGGACCAAACGGATAAAAATTACGATTCGGCAGTATTTATTGAGGGTAATAGCTTTAATGCTACTGTCGATTTGGGAGATGACATTAGCACTTGTGCATCAAGTATCACACTGAATGGAAATATTGAAAATCCGGAGGCTGTTTATTCATGGTATTTCAATTCTAATATTATCAGTGGTGCTTCACAACCTGTACTAACGGTCAATCAGTCCGGAAATTATACCGTTATGGTTTCTATGCCTTTGGCAGGTTCTACTTGTACTATTGAAGATACTATTGATATAAGTTTGAATCAAAACCAAACTGCATCTCCCATTGCCGATTATGAGGTTTGCGACGATTCGAGTATGGACGGGATAGAAACCTTCGACCTAAGCAACCGTACAGAGGACATCCTTGCATCGGTGCTGCCTTCCAACTATAATATTTCATATCATTTTTCAGCCGCCAATGCTGAAAATAATAGCAACCCCATTATCAACCCAATTCAAAACAGTAGCAATAACCAAGTCATTTTCGTTAGAATTGAAGATATCGATAATGGATGCATGGCATTTGCCAATTTTCAACTCGTTGTAAATCCGCTACCCAACATCACTTCTCCAACGGTTTTGATAGCATGTGATGATGTATCCGCGGATGGTATTGTGCAGATTGATTTGACCCAAAAAAATGAGGAAATTACAAATGGCCAAACTAATTTAATTGTCTCATATCACAACACACAAGCGGATGCCAATTCTGGTCTTAACGCAATCCCTCAACCCTATGTAAATATTGCTTTAACGGAGGAACTTTTTGTCAGGGTTATCAATTCTCAAACAGGCTGTGTGAATACTACCACCTTAACGATTAATGTATTTGATAGTCCCGCAATTAATAACCAGGATCTTTATATCGACGCATGCGACCAAGATCACAATGGCATGGCCGTATTTGACTTAACCTCAATCATAGATGATGTACTTCAAGGAATTACTGGAGTTTCTGTAACATTCCACGAAACAACAGAAGATGCCCAATTAGGTACCAATCCCATAAACGACCCCACCGCATATGCCAACACTTCTCCAGAAGAACAGATTATCTACATTAGGGTCGAAAATGACGTCACCGGATGTGCTTCTTTTACCTCCGTTGAAATTCATAGCAACTTATTGTTGACAGGGACGAACATACAGGATTTTTCATCCTGTGACACCAACGGGGACAACTTAGAGGAATTCAACCTGAATATATTAGCTACAATTATCATTAACAATTTGCTTGATGTTTCTGTTATTTTTTACGCATCAGAGTCTGATCGGGACAATCAAATAAACGCTTTAAATACCGACATACCACTCGTGCCCAGCGCTTATCCTTTCATTTTATATATCACCCTCAATAGTTCTACCTGTAGTGAAATAGCTGAAATAGAATTGAGCTTAAGTGTTATTACATTGATTCCCTCCATTGGTTCTGTAAATTATTGCGATGATGATGCGGATGGGTTTACCTCAATCGATTTGCATAGTTTTGATTCACAAGTGGTCGGTGGTCTTTCCGGATTTAATGTTATTTATTACGCATCCCAAGAAGATGCCGACAATAACAACAATCCGTTGCCGGCTTTCTATACCAATATCACTAATCCACAAACCTTTTATCCCAAATTGACATCCAGTGGTTCAGGATGTGGTGAAGCAAATCCGTTTACGATTACTGTACTTCCGGCACCAATAATCAGCCAACCAAATGATATTAGAGTTTGCGACAATGACCAGGATGGTTTTTCTGTAATTGACTTAACTCAAGTGTATAGCCAACTTGTGACTGACACCAGCAATATGGCTTTTTCGTTTTTTAACACCGAAGCCGATTTGATAAATGGGGTAAATCCATTCACAAACATTAATAATTTTAATACCAATTCGAGAAATGTGCATGTAAAGGTGACCAATACATTGACAGGTTGTTGGTCAAATGAAGCTTTTAGTATTTACGTAAATACACTTCCTACTTTTTCAAGTATCAATAATTATAAAATCTGCGAACTCTCTAGTGATGGCATTGGGAATTTTATCTTTTCTTCCAAAGATTCTCAAATCTTGAATGGCCAATTAGGAAAAAAGACATCATATTATTTGAATCAACAAGATGCTGATAACCGGGTGAATGAAATCAACAAAAATATTGCCTACAACAATGTCACTAATCCCCAAATTATTTTTGTAAGAGTAGAAAATCTTACTGACCACGATTGTTATGGAACTTCCTCCTTTAATATTGAAGTAGGGACTAGCCCTCTCTTCAATCCAGCAAGCAATTGGTTTAAATGCGATGATTTATCCAACAACGCCAGTGAAGTATTTGACTTGAGCACAAAAATATCCGAAATTACACAAGGCATCAATGACACTTTGGATGTCACATTCTACACAAGCCAAGCCAATGCACAAAATGGAAATAATCCTATTCCCCTTCAGTTTGCAAACACCGTTAATCCGCAGCAAATTTATGCCCGTATCGACAATGGGACGATTTGTGTTTCCGTAACAAGTTTTACCTTAAATGTCATAGGGGTTGCTCAGGCCAATCCGACACAACCTATAGAGGTGTGCGATACCAATTATGATGGGAGTGTAATTTTTGATTTGACACTTTCCGAATTGGATATTCTTGATGTTCGTCAAAATAATATTATTGTTTCCTATTATGCCACAATGGCGGATTTGGACGCTCAAAATAATATGATCTTAGATCCAACATCCTACAGCAATATTTCAAATCCACAGACTGTTTTCGTTCGTTTGACCAACACCATTTCCAATTGTTACCTTGCCCTGCCTTTGGAATTGATTGTCAATTTGCCCCCAACGATCAATTCGTTCACAAATGTGAATATTTGCAACAATGCTACAAATTCTTATGACCTAACAGAGGTAAATTCACTTCTTGTGAACAATAGCTCAAACCTCATTTTTAATTATTATGCATCGAATTCAGATGCGCAAGCTGCAATAAATCCATTGGATACAAATTATACTTATTCGTCCAACAACACACTATTATATGCAAGAGTAGAAAATGCATTAACAGGTTGTTTTGCAACCAAAAGTTTTCGGTTATTGGTGAATCCTTTGCCAATTGCGAGCCTTCCAAATAATCTTGAGTCATGTGATGATGATTATGACGGTCTTTTGGAATTTGATTTGACAGCCCAAAACGCTTCAATAATTGGCAATCAAAATCCTAATAATTTTAGTATAACATACCACAATTCATTGCAGCAGGCACAATCTGCGAGTAATGCATTGTCCAGCTTTTATATTGCAACGAATGGTGAAATCATTTATGCAAGGGTGGAAAATAATATTACGGGATGTTACAGTTTAACTCAATTTGGAGTAATTATCCTTGAAAAACCGTTCGTGGAAATTTCAGATCAGGTAATTTGTTTGGATAACTTACCACTTCTGGTCAGTGCCAATACGAACAATGCAACTGACATCTATCTTTGGTCTACCAATGAAACCACTCCGGAAATAGAAATCACAGTAATTGGCACCTATTGGGTGACTGTAACCAGTGAATTGGGTTGCGAAACTACAGAAGTATTTAATGTTACGGAATCTGAAACAGCTTCCATTGATATCGTGGAAACGGTTGATTTTTCAGACCCAAATAATATCACCATCAGCATTAGCGGAATAGGTAATTATTTGTACCAATTGGATGACGAGGAACCACAAGATTCGAACCTTTTTGAAAATGTTGGAATAGGCTATCATACCGTGACCATCATCGATTTGAACGGTTGCGCGGAAATTACCAAAGAAGTTTTGGTGTTGGATTTTCCACAATTCATGACACCCAACGATGATGGCTATTTTGACACATGGCATATCATTGGTGTCGAAACCCTTCCAGGAACTATCATTTATATTTATGATAGATATGGCAAGCAAATTCATTATTTAACTTCATCTTCTAGAGGTTGGGATGGCACTTACAACGGACATAATATGCCTGCCACTGATTATTGGTTTGTTGCTGATGTAAAAGGTGGCAGTTACGATTTTCAAGCAAAAGGGCATTTTGCATTAAGAAGATAGTTTGTTGACCTGCATTCTTAACTATTAATCAATTGTTCCATTATCCAAGTTGTGTATCTTTGCAATCGGAAAAATTGTAAATGAAAGGACTTCTTCTGATTTTCGGTCTATTAGTACCGGCATTGTTGTGCAGTCAAAACATTCAGGTAAATGGTCAAACTTATACCCCTCAACAACTTGTTGAAGATATTCTTATTGATAGTTCTTGCATAGATAATGTGCAAGTAACCAATGTAGTTGGTGGAAATTTCGGCTCTTCCGATACGAGTTATGGCTATTTTGAATCTGGCAACAGTAACTTTCCATTTCAAAGTGGTATTGTGTTGAGCACTGGTAAAATTGCCAATGCACAAGGCCCAAATACATCGTTGAGCGATGATGATGCGCCAAATTGGTCTGGAGATAACGACTTGGAAACTGTCCTTAACGAAAACAATACTATCAATGCTACCATTTTGGAATTCGATTTTACTTCAGTAGCGTCCCAAATCAGCTTTAGGTACATTTTTGCTTCCGAAGAATATCAAGAAAACAACTCCAATACATGCCAATATTCTGATTTATTTGGTTTTTTGATACGGCCGATTGATGAACAAGAGTACACCAACATTGCCTTAGTTCCAAATACCCAAACACCTGTTAAAGTGACCACAGTACACCCAGAAATTCCTGGAGGTTGCGCCGCTATCAATGAGTTTTATTTTGAGAATTGGAATGGCCCCAGCGCTCCTATCAATTTTAACGGACAGACAAAAATTCTGACTGCCACAGCCGATGTAACACCCAATCAAACCTATCATGTGAAGCTTGTCATTGCAGATGAACAGAATTATCGATATGACTCGGCCGTTTTTCTCGAGGCAGGAAGCTTTCAGCTTTCTACAGATTTAGGGCCAGATTTATTGTCCTCAACAGGGAATGCACTTTGTGAAAATGAAACTTACCAATTGGATGCTTCACAAATCAATGCCAACAGTTTTAAATGGTTTAAGGATGATGTGGAAATTGTGGGTGAAACCAATGCCACATTAACCCTCAATAGCCAAGGTATTTACAAAGTTGAAGTGATATTGGCCAATGGATGCATGACGTATGGGGAAATTGTAATTGAATATTTTCCAGATATCATCGCATTAAATTCCAATTTGACGGAATGTGATCAAAATCAAGATGGGATTACGCTTTTTGATTTATATGATGCGGAAGCAACCATAACCAACAATGATAATTCATTTTTTGTATCCAATTTTTTCCTATCGCAAAACAATGCTATACAAAATAATAACCCAATCCCCAATCCAAATAGCTTTCAAAATAACATTCCAAACCAAATTGTATTTGCGCGAGTTGAAGCCCAATATCCTTGTTTTAAAGTTGCCCAGTTGAAATTGGCTATTTCCACAAACACATTAAATATTTCCCCACAAAATGTGTGTGATGATTCGCCCACTGATGGGTTTACGGATTTTAACTTAAATGATATTTCAGAATCTTTCCAAGACCAGATTCCCGATGGTGTTGTCGTGACTTATTTTGAAACAGCAGTCGAAGCCTTTAATAATTTGAATCCATTGAGTTCGCCATATCGAAACACAACGATAGATTCACAGACCATTTTCGCAAAAGTAACTAGCAATAATCAATGTTATGCAGTTGCCGATGTCGTATTGAATGTTCTTTATGCACCCACTTTAATGCCTGATGAAACCGTGTTTTATTGCGACAACCTTTTCCCAGAAACGCTTCGGATTTTTGGAGGTGTTCTCAACGATTTAGCTAACAATTATTATTACGAATGGTTGTTCAATGGAAATCCTATTATCGAAAATTCCTCATTCATTGATGTCAATGAAATGGGAATTTACACCGTTATTGTTTCCGACCCAAACGGATGTTCGGCGACTCGGACAATCACTGTATCTTCCTCCAATCTTGCAACTATAGAGGATATACTTATTCAAGAAGGATTGTCAAATAATACTGTAACTATTATCGTTTCGGGTGAAGGACTATACGAATATGCCATGGATAATGCCAACGGATTCTATCAGGAAAGTAATGTTTTTACAAATGTCGCACCAGGATTTCATACAATGTATGTAAGGGATAGAAATGGATGTGGTAACACGGAACAATTAATCTCGGTGCTGGGATTTCCAAAATACTTCACACCCAACGGCGACACCTATCACGAAACCTGGAAAGTGTATGGGGTCAATGGCCAATTCAATACCGACATTAATATCAAAATATATAGCCGATACGGAAAACTACTTGCTCAACAAAGTCATACAAGTGGTGGTTGGGACGGCACCTTGAAAGGAAAACCTTTGCCAAACGATGATTATTGGTATGTGGTCACAGTTTCTGACGGTCGCGTTTATCGCGGTCATTTTGCTTTGGTGAGGTAATTTGTTAACTTTATTACTTTGGATGTCGTCGTCTCTAAGCTAAAGTCATTCAATTCAAATTAAGGAAAAAACAGCAATGAAATTCAAAATAAAATCCGATTACAAACCCACTGGCGACCAGCCACAAGCGATTGATAAGCTTTCAAAAGGAGTAGAAACCAATGAAAAATATCAAACATTGCTTGGAGTCACAGGATCGGGAAAAACCTTTACCGTTGCCAACGTCATTGAGAATGTGCAACGTCCAACGTTAGTGTTAGCTCATAATAAAACTTTGGCTGCGCAGCTCTATTCGGAATTTAAGCTGTTCTTCCCTGAAAACGCCGTAGAATATTTCGTATCCTATTACGATTATTACCAACCTGAAGCTTACATTCCAGTTTCTGGGGTATATATTGAGAAAGATTTATCAATCAATGAGGAAATAGAAAAGATGCGGTTGAGCACCACCTCTTCCCTGCTTTCGGGTCGTCGTGATGTGATTGTAGTCGCCTCGGTATCTTGTTTGTATGGTATTGGAAATCCTGTGGAGTTTCAGAAGAATGTCATTTCACTCAGTAGAGATCAGGTCATTTCCCGACCAAAATTATTACATCAATTGGTGCAAAGTCTTTATTCCCGGACAGAAGCCGATTTCAAAAATGGGAATTTTAGAATCAAAGGAGAGACCGTGGATATTTTCCCTGGCTATGCCGATAATCCTTTTCGGATACATTTTTTTGGTGACGAAATTGAGGACATGGAAGCTTTCGACGCACAAACCAATGAACTCATTGAAAAATATGATAAGCTCAACATTTATCCCGCAAACATGTTCGTCACATCTCCCGAACGTTTGCAAGGTGCCATACATGCCATTCAGGAAGATTTGGTGAAACAAGTCGATTATTTTAAGGAAATGGGCAAGCACCTCGAAGCAAAACGGCTCCAGGAAAGAACAGAATTTGACCTTGAAATGATACGTGAATTGGGGTACTGTTCCGGTATTGAAAACTATTCACGTTACCTTGATGGCAGATTGCCTGGCACACGGCCATTCTGTTTGTTGGATTATTTCCCTGATGATTTTTTAATGGTGGTTGATGAAAGCCACGTCACCATTTCGCAAGTTCACGCCATGTATGGAGGTGATCGAAGTCGTAAGGAAAATTTGGTCGATTATGGTTTTAGGCTTCCGGCCGCCATGGACAACCGTCCGTTGAAGTTTGAAGAATTTGAAGCGCTCCAAAATCAAGTCATCTACGTCAGTGCTACGCCAGCAGATTATGAGATGCAAAAAACAGATGGTATTTATGTAGAGCAGGTAATCCGTCCAACAGGTTTACTGGACCCTGTAATTGACATTCGTCCTAGCCTCAACCAAATCGATGATCTGATTGAGGAAATTCAAGACCGAGTTGAAAAAGACGAACGTACTTTGGTCACTACCTTGACCAAACGCATGGCAGAAGAACTGACAAAATATTTATCAAGGATACATATACGTGTCCGATACATCCACAGCGATGTGGACACACTGGAACGCGTGGAAATCATGCAAGATCTGCGAAAGGGCGTATTTGATGTTTTGGTAGGAGTGAATTTACTCCGCGAAGGATTAGATCTTCCTGAAGTATCCTTGGTTGCCATTCTCGATGCAGACAAGGAGGGTTTCCTACGATCCAATAGATCACTGACACAAACAGTAGGGAGAGCAGCGAGACACCTCAATGGTAAAGCCATTATGTATGCAGACAAAATTACCAATAGCATGCAAAAAACCATTGACGAAACCAATTATAGACGTGAAAAACAAATTGCTTATAACACTAAATACAACATCACTCCAACAGCATTAAACAAAAGTTTGGACAATGCCTTATCAAAAAATTCGGTAAGTACATATCGATATGCGTTGGATGCACAAAAGGCGGCCGAACCGGAAAGTCTATATTTGACCAAACCACAAATAGAAAAGAAAATCCGGGACACCCGCAAAGAAATGGAACAGGCTGCAAAAGCATTGGATTTTATTATCGCCGCACAATTAAGGGATGAAATAAAAGGATTTCAAGACAAGCTGGAGAAACTGAAAGTATAATTTTGAGTTTATGCTTTATGGTTTATGCTTTATGGTTTGTGGTTTATAGTTTATAGTTTATGGACAAGCAAATTAACGAATCAATTCTATAAACAAACAACTAACAACTAACAACCAACAACCAACAACCAACAACCAACAACTAACAACCAACAACCAACAACCAACAACTAATAACCAACAACTAACAACCAACAACCAACAACTAATTATATTGTACCTTAAAAATATCAATCAAAAAGTCTGGTGGCACAATTTTGTTCGGAAAGCTCTCCATTAAATCCAAAACCCTGTTGATGGATTCGTGGCTTAAACCCATACGGAGCCCAAAGTTGTGAAGTTTTACAAGCTCTTTTGAGGAAATTTCTTTATCAAGATTCATCAATAAAACCAAACGATGAAACTGAACGATTCTTTCGCTATGCGATTTAAGATGAACGTAGGTCACGGGATACTTAAAGAGATAATCAAAATCTTCTTGTGATATTTCCAATTGTCTTGCCACACCGAGTAAAAATTTATATTCAATGGACCTTATGTTGGCGTCTGCCTGGGCGAATGCAATCATCTCTGACAACAAACTCAATTTTTCAACACGATTAATCATACCAGAGGGAGTGTTATTTATGATATAAAGTTAAGGATATAATAAATGCTATTGTCGTTGATAAAATGTAACTTGTCGAAAAAAAATTGACGTTTTATCGTTATTATTTAACTTTCATCATTCGTTAACACTTAAAAACCATGCAGTTAAGAATATTTTTTCTTGCTTTTTTATACATTTTCACTTTTAAGATTTTCGCGCAAAGTACTGCATCACAACAAGTTGACACTTTTTTAATTGAATCACAACAATTGCAAACCCAAAAGAAAATTTGGGTATACTTACCAAAATATTATCAAAATTCCCAAAAAGCGTATTCCGTCATTTATATGCACGATGCGCAAAATCTTTTTGATGCCGCAACGTCATACGTTGGTGAATGGAAAATTGATGAATATTTGGATTCTATTTCGAATAATGAAACCATTATTGTCGGTATTGAACATGGCAACGAAAAACGGATTGATGAACTTACGCCTTATAAACACGAGAAATATGGTGGAGGAAAAGCCGATGTATATCTGAATTTTATAGTAAAAACCCTAAAGCCACATATTGACAGTACTTATAGAACCATTCAGGATGCTTCGCATACAAGTATCTTTGGTTCTTCGCTGGGAGGATTGACATCTTTTTATGCCGTAATTAAATATCCCGAAACTTTCGGGAATGCGGGCATATTTTCGCCATCATTTTGGATCAACCCAGAAATTTATGATTTAGTACAAACTTCAGATATTCCAAAAGGTTCCAAGTTTTATTTTTTGGTTGGTTCGGAAGAAGGAGAAAACATGGTAGAAGATCAAGAAAAAATGGTGGGAATTCTAAATTCCAGAGGTGTAAAGAATGACCACATCGTCATAAAAATTATAGAAGGTGGTAAGCATAATGAGAACTTTTGGAGCGAACATTTTCCTGATGCTTATCTTTGGCTTTCAAAGGACAATTAAATAAGATTATAAATGACCAATAACGACATATTTAAAAAACTACGTGTAGCATTGAAATTACGTGATGACGAAATTGTAAAAATTCTCGAACTGGTCGATTTTAGGATTTCAAAAAGTGAATTGGGTGCTTTTTTCAGAAATGAAGACCATCCTAAATATATGGAATGTGGAGACCAAGTGCTTCGTAATTTTCTTAACGGATTAATCATACATTTGCGTGGTCCAATGCCAAAAAAGGAAAAAAAGTAGTGTTTTTTTATTGAATTCCTAAAAATTTATTAGATGTTTTTCACACTCAAATCAAAGCGTTAGCTTGCAATCTTATTTCCATAGAGAGGTCCAATATTATGTTTGAAAGCGCATCAGAAATAAAACAGATTCAACTTACAGATGAAAGGATTTTAGCTTTAAACAAAAGGTACAAACCACTTTTACCAACCCAACGAATCAAAGAGCTTTACAAAGATTTTAATGTAAACGAAGTGATGCTCACAAGCTCCTTTGCAGCTACATCGGCATTTTTCTTGAAATTATTTTCGGAAGCCAATAAGGAACAAACAGTGTTTTTTATCGATACAGGATATCACTTTGAAGATACTTTGGAATACAAAAATAAACTCACCGAATTATATGGGCTCAAGGTTTCTTCCATTAGCGCTTTAAAAGAAGAACATGAATTCACAACCCAAGACGAAACCTGGAGAAAAAACCCTGATTTCTGCTGCTCCATTAATAAGGTAAAGCCATTGGACAGCATCAAAAGTAAATATAAAGTCTGGGCTTCTGGGCTAATGGAGTGGCAAAGCGACCATAGAGCGACATTGGATATTTTCGAAATGCGTGGCGATATACTAAAGTTTTACCCGCTGTTGGATATTTCAAAAGAGCAACGTGATGTGTATATAGAAGAACATCAATTGCCTTTTCATCCGTTGGTATCAAAAGGTTACAGTTCTATAGGTTGCTCTCATTGCACAGTACCAGGTGAAGACCGCAGTGGCCGATGGAATAACAATCCGAAGACAGAGTGTGGTTTGCACTTATAATAAAAAAAGCCCCTGAAATTCAGGAGCTTTTGATTTATATTTAGAAAGCTTATTGTTCCAAAACCTGTTGCACTTTGTCGGCAGCCTCTTGGAATTCCGTGGCACTCATCACATCCAAACCAGAATTGTCAATCAATTCTTTTGCGATATCGGCATTGGTTCCTTGCAAGCGCACAATAATAGGTACTTTAATTGTTCCCATGTTTTTATAAGCATCAATAATGCCTTGTGCCACACGATCGCAACGCACAATCCCTCCAAAAATATTGATAAGAATCGCTTTCACTGCTGGATCTTTCAAAATGATTTTAAAAGCTGCTTCTACTCTAGCGGCATCCGCTGTTCCTCCAACATCCAAAAAGTTCGCCGGCTCTCCTCCTGCTTGTTTTATAAGATCCATAGTTGCCATAGCGAGTCCTGCACCATTGACCATACAACCAACATTACCATCAAGATCGACATAATTAAGCCCAACGGCCTTTGCCTCTACTTCAATAGGATTTTCTTCGCGAATATCGCGTAAATTCATATAATCTTTGTGACGGTAAAGGGCATTGTCATCAATGGTCACTTTGGCGTCAACAGCCATGATTTTATCATCACTTGTTTTTAAAACCGGATTGATTTCAAATAAAGAAGCATCAGACTTTACATAAGCTGTATATAATGAAGCTACAAATTTTGTCATTTCCTTGAAGGCATTGCCGTCCAATCCTAAATTAAAGGCTATGCGTCTTGCCTGAAACGGCATCAATCCAACAGCGGGATCAATTTCTTCGGTAAATATCAAATGTGGTGTTTCTTCGGCAACCTTTTCAATATCCATTCCACCTTCTGTAGAATACATTATCATGTTGCGACCAACCGCCCTATTTAACAAAACTGACATATAAAACTCGCTGGTTTCACTCGGGCCTGGATAATAAACATCTTCAGCAACCAGAACTTGGTGTACCTTTTTTCCTTCTTTTGGGGTTTGAGGTGTAATCAATTGCATACCGATAATCTTTCCTGCAATTTCTTCTACTTCCTTTAGGTTTTTGGCCAACTTAACGCCACCACCTTTTCCGCGTCCTCCTGCATGAATCTGAGCTTTGATAACATGCCAACCAGTTCCTGTCTCTGATGTTAACTGTTTTGCAGCAGCCACAGCTTCGCTTGCATTTTGAGCAACAATTCCGCGTTGGATACGCACGCCAAAATGGCTTAAAATCTCTTTTCCTTGATATTCGTGTATATTCATCTTAATCTGTCTAGGTCCGATTTCCTATAAATTCCGAAAATTATCAGGAGGAAATCTGTAATTTATTGCAGCACAAAAGTAAACAACACAACCGTTTTTAGCAATGTTTTTTCCACTAAGTATTTAATACGAATGATTATTGACGTTATGATACGTTAATAACTCAACTTTTTATGGAATTATTCAAACACAAATTTTAAATTTGCCACCTTAATTTAATCCTTCATTTGAAATGAAAAACGCCACCTTATTACAGATTGCCAGTGAGTTCGGAAGTCCGGTCTATGTTTATGACTCTGAAAAAATAGCATCACAATATAAACGATTGACATCGGCATTCAATAAGGTAAAGCATTTAAAAATCAACTATGCAGTAAAAGCATTGTCGAATATTTCTGTTTTGAAATTTTTCAAAACCTTGGGTTCTGGACTTGATACAGTATCCATCCAGGAAGTAAAATTGGGCTTGGCTGCTGGATTTTTGCCTGAACAAATCATTTATACACCAAATGGTGTATCGTTGGAAGAAATCGAAATGGCTGCTCAACTTGGGGTTCAGATCAATATAGATAATCTTTCAATATTGGAGCAATTCGGTACTCGCCATCCAAAAACACCAGTTTGTGTTCGTATCAATCCACATGTCATGGCGGGTGGCAATACCAATATTTCTGTTGGTCACATAGACAGTAAATTTGGGATTTCAATCCATCAGCTTCCACATCTATTTCGAATTGTTGAGAATACCAAAATGAACATCAACGGCATCCATATGCATACTGGAAGCGATATTTTGGATATCGATGTATTCTTGTATGCCAGTGAAATTCTTTTTGATACGGCAACACATTTCAAGGATTTGGAATTCATTGATTTTGGATCAGGCTTTAAAGTACCTTATAAAGAAGGCGATATCGAAACCAACATTGAAGAATTGGGAAAAAAATTGAGCAAACGTTTTAACGAATTCTGCAAAAATTATGGAAGGGATTTGACACTTGCCTTTGAACCTGGAAAATTCTTGGTAAGTGAAGCAGGTTTTTTCTTGACCAAGGTGAATGTTGTCAAACAAACTACTTCCACTGTTTTTGCCCAAGTAGACACAGGCTTTAATCACTTGATCCGTCCGATGCTCTACGGTTCGCAACATCAGATTGAGAATATCAGCAACACGAAAGGGCGAGAGCGCTTCTATTCAGTGGTAGGCTATATTTGTGAAACTGACACCTTTGCCAATAACATAAGGATCAATGAAATAACCGAAAGTGATATTCTTTGTTTTAAAAACGCAGGCGCCTATTGCTTTACCATGTCTAGCAACTACAATTCGCGTTATAGGCCTGCTGAAGTTCTATGGCACAAAAATGAAGCGCATTTGATCCGAAAACGAGAAACTTTTGATGACATCATTAAGAATCAAATAGAAATTGAATTGGATTAACAATAGATTGTTTCAAATTTTATTTTTGAGTAAAGATTAAGAAAGTTACAGTATCTTTAGATAAATTACTCCATTATAAAAAATTAGCTTTCGTCAAATCAAAATGAAACAAATTCCATCACAGGTCATCCGCCAAATCTTTGTTTTGCTTCTAATCATTCTGATGGGAGGTCTTATTTTCAGAGAAATGCTCCCATATCTCACCGGCATCTTAGGTGCCGTGACCATTTATATCCTATTTCGCAAATGGATGGCAACTTTGGTAAATCGGAAAAAGTGGAAACCCGCAATAGCTGCAAGTATGTTAATGCTACTCTCCTTCGTAGGTATCTTACTTCCAATAGTGGGCATCATTTGGATGTTGGGCAATAAAATAGGGAAAGCCGTCAATAACAGCGAAGAAGTTATCAAGGCGGTCAAGGAGCAGGTTGGAAAAGCTGAGCAATATGTTGGTTTTGATTTGAATTCCAAAATTGATACAAGTGCCATCACCAGTTGGATTTCTGAAAATCTCCAGAGCTTAGTAGGAGGCACATTCAATGCATTCATCGCCATCGGTTTAATGTACTTTATGCTGTATTACATGCTGACCAACAGGACAACATTGAGAGACTCCTTGAAAGAATATATTCCATTAAGCAGTAAAAATCTAGAAGTGGTGGGTGACGAAGTTCAAACAATGGTGCGATCCAATGCGCTTGGAATTCCTTTGGTGGCATTGGCACAAGGTATTATTGCACTGATTGGATTTTGGATTTTTGGGGTTGAAAACCCTTTTTTCTGGTTTGTGATTACGACGATTGGCTCTATGATCCCTTTTATAGGAACCTTATTGGGAATATTACCTGTATTTATCATAGCGCTCTCGACTGGAGATACCTTCCAGGCTTGGGGGATTTTGCTTTATGGTTTTATTGTGGTGGGCTCCTCAGATAATATTCTGAGACTTTATGTCCTCAAAAAATTGGACAATGTACACCCATTGATCACATTGATCGGAGTTATTGTTGGGGTACCGATTTTTGGTTTTATCGGTTTGATTTTTGGGCCATTGCTCATAAGCTTGTTTATTGCTATGGTGCGTATCTACCGCATTGAATACGGGAAGCGAAATGCAATGGATAACCAAGAAAGGATATAGCATTAAATTTAAATAACTTTTGCGTCTTTAATTTATTAAAAATTTCATTTTGAGCGACTTAAATAGACCACAAGTCACAAAAAAAATTCTCCTCAAAACCAATCCGGATTAACTGCGCATGTGTTGCAATAGTGTAAATGGGATTACTTCAAGGTTTTTATAGGACGAAAAAAGAAAATTGCCAATAGTCTGCGGATCCAGTAACGATTGGACTTTTTGGATTGCCAACTTAAATGCCCAGTCCTGCCAATGAGACCAAAGTAGATTTATATGGTGTAAATTTGGTTAAATATGAATTTGTAAATATGTAAGAATTTTTGCTTACATTTAAACTTTCTCCTCAAGTCTTATTGACATCGATTAATTAAGGCTAATGAAACAACCGCTAACCATCGTACTTGTACTTTTTTGTACAACATTTTTTTATGCTCAAAATTCTAATCCTGTAAAGTTGGATTCTTTATTGAGTTGGCTAGATTCTCATATAAAAATACCTCAAGATTCCAAAGCAGCAAAAAATTCGAATGGAGCAATTTCACTTTCCAAAAATTTAAAAAATCAGGATGCTCTTGCCAAAGCTTGTGTTTTTTTGGTCAAGGAACTCATCCCCAATGCCGTAAAATATGCATTTCCAGAAAACGTTAAAGGCAATATCCTTATAAGTCTATCTCAATCAACATCAGAAACCTTAACCGTAAAAGTTGCCGATAATGGAGTCGGAAAAGTTCCAAAATTCAAGATGTTGGTTGCTTTAATGTAACCAAACCCTTAATAGTATCAGAAAATTGAATTTATGTTAAGACTATTTATGACAAAATTTAAAACCATCCTAGTTAACCTAATTGGTAAATCAATTTACCACAACTATTTTAAATCATTACTATGGTGCACTGCTGTATTGCTTTATGCGATCGGATTTTCACAAACCTCCCAAATTAAAAATAACACGCCAGAAAAAGCTCTTCAACTGAGCAACACTTATTCCGAAAAAGCTTCATGGTTTACAAATATGCCCCAGTATAACAAGGACAGCTCAATTGTGTATGGAGATAAGGCACTCAAGGTGCTGGATACCAAAGAGCCCCTTCATCAAACAAAACTTTTAAGATTACAATTTGAAAAAATGCAAAAGAGTAATGAATCCTATACACTTTCTACCCAGGACTCCTTAACAGAAATTTCATGGATCAAAGTGAAAGAATTAAATACTGAAGATAAAGACAATAGAATACTGCTCTTTGATTATTTGGCCTATTGGTCCGACATTAAAATGAGTATCGGCGACCGACCAACCTCATTGGATTTATTTACCAAAGCAATATCAATATTAGACACCAATAAAGATCCAGAAACAAAAGCCAAAATTGATTTGCACAAAGGACTTTTTTATGCCAGATATGGACTTCCCGAAGAAAAACAGCTCTCAATTGAAAATTTACATAAGAGCCTTCAGTACTATGAAAAAACTGGGATAGACAAAAATTCAACTGAATTGTACATGATTTATGCCCAACTTATTTATCAATATACAGGCACCAATCTGGACTCCACTAAGGTTTATTATGATCGTTTAAAAACGCTTCTGAGAGTTTATCCAAAACCTTTGGCACATATATGGTATTACAACATGTATAGCTTTGATCTTGTTCAAAAAGCACTTGCAAACAAAGAGGGTGTCAACGGAAAAAATTACGTAGAAGCTCGAGAAAATATATCAAAGGCTTTGGAAATCTTGACAACCTACGATATGCAAAGCCAAAGCTTCTATCCTTATTTTTTTTCCTTATTGGCTGATATAGACTTTTACACCAGTAATTTTGATTCTGCACTAAACAATTATAAAAAGGCATATAATCTTTACAAAGCAATGGACGAGGTCTATTATTCGACCTTTCAATTAAAAAACATAGCAGATACTTACAGAGAAATGGGCGATTATGAAAACGCCTTAAAATTCCAAGAGCAATATTCTGACGAGTCACTGAAAATAGAAAATGAAAAAAATGATCGTAGCTTGCGGGAAAATGAATTACAGCTCGACCTAATCAGGCAGGAAAAATCCTTATCTCAAAAACAAAGTCAACAAACCATACTTCTGACTGTATTAGGTATTGGTATCATCATTATTGGGCTTTTCTATCGGAATTACAGGTTAAAACAAACTAGCAATTTAAAATTGGCCAAAGTCAATGAAGAACTCAATATTAAAAACAAACAAAACGAATTGCTGCTAAAAGAAATCCACCATCGCGTAAAAAATAATTTAGAATTGGTTAAAAGCTTACTCGCCCTACAATCAGCACAATTGGAAGAATCCGCCACCAAAGATGCTATAGTAGCAAGTCAAAACCGTGTACAATCCATGGGAATCATTCATCAAAAACTGTATCAAGGTAAAAATTTGGGAAGCATCGACATGAAAGATTATTTTATAAATCTTGGGGAAGGAATTTTGGATACGTTCAACGCTGAAGACAAGGTAAAAATAGAATGTGCAATGGAATCGTTGGAATTGGACGTTGATACTGCCGTACCCATCGGAT
>JBGTDZ010000316.1:0-6306 GCA_041748055.1 Aquaticitalea sp. | reverse complement strand
ACGAAGATTATATTCTTTTTTATGGCGAAGGACCGACAGGTGATATCGATAACAGCACTGTTAACACAAATCTTAATCCCTATACCGATAAGGCTTATTATTATGTAAACATCAGTCCAGGAAATGGTAAGCGTATACAGCCAATGACTCAACCATCTGCCAATACCGATTTTGTAGTGGAGACCTTTCAGGATTATCAATTTCATGAAATTGACGAATTTAATATCGCAAATATTGGAAGACGCTGGTTTGGCGACCGATTTGGAATTGAGAATATAAAAACCTTTACTTTTAATTTTCCAAATTTAGTGGCTTCAGAACTAGCTAAATTTAAGATATATGTTGCGGCAACTGCTGAAGTAACAACTTCAATGAATGTCAATGTCAACGGAAATGAAATAACTAATCTTGCATTGTCTGCCTTCGCACAAACAAATTTGGCAACCGGTAACTTTTATATTGGCAATATACAATTGGGATCGGCAGAAGTGACCGTAACCCTTACCTACAATAATAATGGAAACCCTTCTTCCTATGCTTATTTGGATTACGTTTCTGTAGAAGCTACAAGGGCTTTAAGGTTCGAGGGAAATCAATTTTTCTTTAAAAACAATACGGTTGCTACGTCTTCGGGCGTCGTTGAATATCGTTTAGCCAATTCAACTTCGGTATCTGAAATATGGGATATAACCAATAAGTATGATGTGTCAAGTGTTATGAATACAAATCAGGAATCAACTTTTATTTTTAAAGCACAAGCAGGCACGTTAAACAAATATCTATCAGTAACACCGTTGGATTATTATCAACCTTTAAGGGATAATAACGTTGCCGTAAGCAATCAAAATTTAAAGGGAACCATTTTCAATAACGCCCAAGGCCAATTTCAGGATATCGACTATATTATTGTCACTTCAGAAAATTTTGTTTCTCAAGCAGAACGATTGGCTCAAATAAATAGGGAACGCTATAATTTGAACGTCAAAGTGGTAAAGTTAAAGGAAATCTACAATGAATTCAGCTCAGGTCAACAAGATGTGGCAGCCATTAGAAATATGGTCAGATATGTCTATAGTAATGCCAGCTCAGAAGATAAAAGATTGAAGTATTTATGTCTTTTCGGTGATGCTTCGTATGATTATAAAGAGAGAATTCCAAATAACACCAATATTGTTCCATCTTGGTATTCTTATAATAGTTTTAGTTTGACAATCTCCTATATATCGGATGATTTCTTTGGAAGTATGGATGACAATGAGGGTGATTTTGATACCAACTCCTATAAATTGGATGTTGCAGTAGGAAGGATTTTGGCCGAAACACCTCAAAGGGCAAAGGAAATGGTGGATAAAATCGAACTCTATTACGGGCCAGCCTCTTATGGAGTGTGGAGAAATAATGTAGTGGTTGTATCCGATGATGTCGATCGGCCTGGAGAACAGCAGTTACAGAATACCACCGATGAAATTGGAAATAGAATTACAGACGACAAACCTTTTATGAATGTTATTAAAATACATTCCGATGCCTATCAGCAAGAATCCACATCAAGTGGTTTTCGATATCCCAAAGTCAATAAGGCAATTATCGATGCCATAGAAGTAGGGGCTTTGGTGGTCAACTATTTTGGACATGGCGGTGAAGACGGGCTTGCGCATGAATTTATTTTCAATAAAATCGATGCTCAAAATCTGAGAAACAGTTGTAAGTTCAACTGTTTTGTAACAGTGACCTGCGAGTTTACAAAATTCGACAATCCACTGCGTCCAACTGGGGGTGAATTTGTGTATTGGAATAAAGAAGGAGGTGCCATTTCACTCATTACAACTACCAGAGAGATTTTTTTGACTGTAGGTATTACCATCAATCGAGTCTTGGATAAATACCTTTTTGCATTTGGTTCAGATACTTATCCAAGTATGGCAGAAGCTTTGAGGCTCACAAAGAATGATCCCACGGTCAATTTTCAAAAGGAAGTTGTATTTTTTATAGGAGACCCCGCAATGAAGTTGGCGATACCAAAACCCAACATTAGACTCACAAAAATCAATGATGTTCCTATTGGCCAAAATAATGATGTTCTAAAAGCCTTGGACCGCGTCAAACTTTCTGGTGAAGTGGTCGATGCTGGAGGTAATATTATTCCCAGTTATGCAGGAACTCTTACAGCAACAGTATTTGATAAGGAAATTCAACGTGCAACTTTAGGAAATGATAATGTAACATCCGGATCACAACGAATCATATTGAATTTCAAAACTCTAGGAGAAAAAATCTTTATCGGGCAGGCATCTGTTAACAACGGACTATTCGAATTTGATTTTGTAGTACCAAGGGATATTGGAATTCCAGTTGGTAATGGTAAAGTCAGCTTTTATTCAAAAAAGGAAGATCAATTGGAAGATCAGGCCGGCGCAAGCTTTGAAATTCAGGTTGGCGGAATCAATGAAAATGCGGAGGAAGACAATATAGGCCCTGTTATCAATCTATTTATGAATGACGAAAATTTTGTAACAGGCGGAATTACCAACGAATCTCCAACGCTTTTGGCAAAAATCCAGGATAGCAATGGTATCAACACTGCAAGTGGAATTGGGCACGATATTGTGGCAATCATAGACGGCGATGAAACAAATCCTTTTGTTCTCAATGATTATTATCAGGCCAATGTGGACGATTTCCAAAATGGGAAAGTATCGTATCCCTTTCGCGATCTGGAACCTGGTCTACATACCTTGACACTGAAAGCTTGGGATGTGTATAACAATTCATCAACTGCTGAAATTCAGTTTGTTGTTTTCGATAAAGACAATGAGCTGGTCATCAATAACGTACTCAACTATCCCAATCCCTTTATTAATTACACAGAATTTTGGTTCAACCACAATAGTTCCGAACCTTTGGACGTTTCTATACAGATATTTACGGTCTCCGGTAAACTCGTTAGAACCCTAAACGGTCAGAGCGGTGCAGGGGATTGTTGCAATGAAGGAGCCTCCAACCTGTCAAGAAATATAGTTTGGGACGGACGCGACGATTTTGGTGACAAAATAGGAAAGGGAGTCTATGTTTATAAACTAAAAGTACGCTCAAACCTGCTCAACAAGCAGGTTGAAAAAATTGAAAAACTTGTAATACTATAATAAAAATTTATATTTGCTTAATCAATTAATGCCCGACGCCATTAATTAGAACAAAAAATTTATGAAAAAATACATTTTAGCGCTTATCTCAATAACACTTTACAATATTTCCAACTCACAAGAAACAATCATTTTTGATAACCAATCTTCGGTAATAACAACTGGTGTACCTTTTCTTCTTATTGCATCTGATGCGCGCGCAGCTGGTATGGGAGATATGGGAGTTGCCACGTCTGCAGATGCTAACTCTCAGCAATGGAACCAATCAAAATATTCGTTTTCACTGGCCAAATCAGGAATTGGAGTGAGCTATACTCCCTATTTGAGCAAATTGGTGAATGATATTTTCCTTGGAAATATTACGTATTTCAACCGATTGACCGATCGGAGTGCCTTTGCGGTCAGTTTTAAATATTTCAGTTTGGGAGAGATTGAAATTGTTCAAGATGAATTTTCAGAAGCTTTAATTGAAAAACCAAATGAATTAACTTTGGACGCCTCCTATTCCTTACGTCTGGCAGACCAATTTTCAATGGCTGTTGGATTGCGTTATTTACGCTCAGATTTAAGAATCCAAGCAGTGGACGCCAATGCTCAGGCAGCAAGTTCAATCGCTGTAGATATATCTGGTTTTTATCAAAGTGAAGAGGAAGCTTATGACAGTTTCAATGGCAGAACACGTTTGGGATTTGCAATTCAGAATTTAGGTCCAACCATCAAGTATGATGATGCAGGAAGGGAAAATTTCTTGCCAACCACTTTAAGACTGGGAGGTGGATTCGACTTTATTTTTGATGAATATAACACATTGGGTTTGACAGCTGAGGTCACAAAATTATTGGTTCCCACACCTCCATTATTTGGATTTGTGGATACAGATGGTGATGGTGAGCAAACCACAGATGACCCTGCAACACCAGATGTCAATGAAGCTGAACCAACTATCATAGCTGCAGGACAGTCTAATGATGTCAGTTTCGTAAAAGGGATTTTTCAATCATTTGGAGACGCCCCCGGTGGATTTAGTGAAGAGCTGAAAGAGTTCACCTGGGCGCTTGGTGCCGAGTATAAATACCAAGATTCATTTGCATTTAGAGCTGGTTATTTTAATGAAAGCGATGAGAAAGGCGCGCGTAAGTTCTTTGCGCTTGGAGCAGGTTTCAAATACACCACCATCAATATTGATTTGTCTTATCTGTTCTCTGCTTCAAAAGTGGTGAGCCCTTTAGAGAATACGCTTCGTTTCTCATTGACATTTAATTTTGGGGATGGTGAGTATGAGGAATACTAGAATTAATTATATAAAAGATACCAAGAACTATTGTTTTAAATAAAAGCAATAGTTTTTTTATCTAAAATAATAGCTGTTTAACTATAATTTCAAGGATGAAAACAGTAAAAATAGAATCAACCTTAGATGTTTTTGAAAATTTTGGGGAATTGTCAACCGATGTCAAATCCTTGATGGATAAAGCCAAGGAAGCACGTTTGAAAGCTTACGCTCCATATTCCAAATTCATGGTAGGTGCAGCTTTACTTATGGATAATGGTGAAATCATCACAGGTAGCAATCAAGAAAACGCGTCCTACCCTTCGGGCCTGTGTGCTGAACGAACCGCAATCTTTTATGCTGGAGCACAATTTCCAAAAGCTAAAATTGTAAGAATGGCAATCATTGCAGGTTCTATTCATAATACTACAACAGCTCCGATTCCACCTTGCGGAGCTTGCCGACAATCCATTGCAGAATACGAAGTGAAACAAGCTGCCAATATCGAAATTTATTTTATGGGAGAAACAGGAAAAGTGGTCAAATCAGATTCTTTGGCGAACCTGCTTCCTTTCTTGTTCGACAAATCTTTTCTATAACGATTTCGTAGAATTTTTACGATTTTCGGTTTTTTCATTAGTGGTTAAAGTGTTACTTTTGTTATTCGTTCTATTTAATGACGTCACTGATGCAAAAAATCACAAAAGAAGTTTACCTAAAGTGGTATGAAGATATGTTGTTTTGGCGCAAGTTTGAAGACAAACTCGCAGCCGTATACATTCAACAAAAAGTAAGAGGATTTCTTCACTTATATAACGGTCAGGAGGGCATTTTAGCAGGTGCTTTGCACGCTATGGACCTGTCAAAAGACAAAATGATAACAGCTTACCGTAATCACGTTCAACCTATCGGGATGGGCGTGGACCCAAAAAGGGTAATGGCAGAATTATATGGTAAAGGTACAGGAACGTCTCAAGGTCTTGGTGGTTCCATGCACATTTTCTCAAAAGAGCATCGTTTTTATGGTGGTCACGGCATTGTTGGTGGACAGATTCCATTGGGAGCGGGAATCGCTTTTGGTGATAAATACCACGGAAGTGATGCTGTAACCTTATGTTGCTTTGGTGATGGCGCTGCACGACAAGGGTCGTTGCACGAAACCTTCAACTTGGCGATGTTATGGAAACTTCCTGTGGTTTTCGTGTGTGAAAATAATGGGTATGCGATGGGAACATCAGTGGAAAGATCTGCAAACCATACCGATATTTGGAAATTAGGGTTGGGTTACGAAATGCCTTGCGGACCAGTGGATGGCATGAACCCAGAAAAAGTCGCAGAAGCGTTTGACGAAGCCATCCAAAGAGCACGTCGTGGGGATGGACCTACATTCTTGGAACTGAAAACATATCGCTATAGAGGCCATTCCATGAGTGATGCACAGCATTACAGAACCAAAGACGAGGTGGCGGAATACCAAAAAATTGACCCAATCACGCAAGTGAAGGATATTCTACTTGAGGAAAAGTATGCCACTGAAGAAGGTATTGAAGTGATCAATAAACGTGTGAAGGATTTGGTAGCTGAATGTGAAAAGTTTGCTGAAGAATCTCCTTATCCAGAAAAGAGCGTTATGTACGATGTGGTATACGACCAAGAAGATTATCCATTTATACAACACAAAATATAAGCTATGGCAGAAATCATAAATATGCCACGTTTGAGTGACACCATGGAAGAAGGTACTGTCGCAACTTGGTTGAAAAAAGTTGGGGATAAAATCAGTGAAGGTGATATTCTGGCTGAAATCGAAACCGATAAAGCAACGATGGAGTTTGAGTCGTTTCACGAAGGGACCTTGCTGCACATTGGTGTGAAAGAAGGCGAAACCACGAA